>DATNLV010000329.1:0-6544 GCA_035602665.1 Bryobacteraceae bacterium
CTCGGCCGCACCGTGGCCCTGAACGGACAACGCTTCACCGTAGTCGGCGTCGCTCCCGCCGGCTTCACTGGCACCGATCACGGCATCACCTCCGAATTCTGGGCGCCCCTGTCGACGGCCGAGCAGCTCATGCCCGACCTCACCAGGGATTCGATACGAGGCAAGCGAAACGCCCAGTGGCTGCTGTTGAACGCCCGCCTCAAACCCGGAGTCAGCCGCGCCCAGGCCGTGGCCGTGGTCAACGTCATCAAGAAGCGGCTCGACGACACCTGGCGCAAGGACGAGAAGGAGCACCATCCCGCCGTGACCCTCGATCCGGCCGGCGGTCTCATCGGCGTCGGCAGCACGCAGGCGCTCGGCCTGATGGCCGTCCTTATGGTGCTGGTCGGCCTGGTCCTGCTGGTGGCCTGCGCCAACGTCGCCAACCTGCTGCTGGCTCGCGCCACGGGACGCCAGCGCGAGATCGCCATACGCCTGGCCATCGGCGCCACGCGCCGCCAGGTGATCCGCCAGCTGCTGGTCGAGAGCGTTCTGTTGTCCCTCGCCGGCGCAGCGGCCGGCTTCCTTCTGGCCGCTCTCGCCGCCGCCGCCATCTCCCGCTTCCGCCTGCCGCTGCCCTTCCCCATCGCGTTCGACTTCAACGTGGACCTGCGCGTTCTGCTCTTCACCGCCGGCCTGTCCATCCTGACCGGCATCGTGTTTGGACTCGCGCCGGCAATGCGATCCACCCGCCCCGACCTGGTCGAAGCCCTCAAGAGCGACGCGCTGGTCTTCGGCCGCCTCCGCCGCTTCAGCCTGCGCAACGCCCTGGTGGTGGTGCAGGTCGCGCTGTCGCTGGTGCTGTTGGTGGGCGCTGGGTTGTTCCTCCGCAGCCTGGGCAACGCCGCCTCCATCGACATCGGCATGAAACCCGACAACGTCCTGCTGATGGCGGTCGACCCGAAACTACAGCACTATTCGCGCGAGAAGACCCAGCAGTTTCTCCAGCAGCTTCGTGAGAGGGTGACGGCACTGCCCGGAGTGCGCTCGGTGAGCTTCGTCGACAGCATCCCCCTGAGCATCGGAGGCATCAGCTACGACTTCAAGGTCGATGCCGCCAAAGGCCGCACGGAACAGAAGGTCGATGCGGACGTCTACACCGTCAGTACCGGCTATTGGGAAACCATGGGCATTCCGCTCCTGCGCGGCCGCGATTTCAGCCGTCAGGCCGGCGACGACCGCGTCGCGATCGTCAACGAGACGCTGGCCCACCACGCCTTCCCGAATCAGGACCCCCTGGGACGCCAGATCCAGAGCGACGAGCCCGGCAACAAGAATCTCTACACCATCATCGGCGTGGCGCGAAACTCCAAATCGCGCACGCTCGGCGAGGAGCCTGCCAACTGCGCCTATCTGTTCATGGAGCCGCACCCGGAGAATGTCTTCTCCTTCTTCGGCATTTCCATCGCCGTGAAGACCGCCTCGAACCCGGCGGGCCTCGCGCGCCCGGTGCGCGATCAGATTGCGGCCCTCGACCCCGATATGGCCATCCTCAGCACCGAAACCATGCGCGAGCACGTGGACAAATCGCTTCTGGTTCCCCAGATTTCAGCGACGCTCCTCGGAACCTTCGGCGCCGTCGGCCTGACCCTGGCGGCAATCGGTCTCTACGGCGTGATGGCTTTCTCCGTGCGCCGCCGCACCCGCGAAATCGGCATCCGCATGGCGCTCGGAGCCAGGCCCTCCGGCGTGCTGTCGATGGTCCTGCGCCAGGGCCTCGGCCTCACAGCGGTGGGACTGGCTATCGGCCTGGCCCTGGCATTAGGCGTGGGCCGCCTGGCCGCCAGTCAGCTCTATGGCATCAGCGGGACGGACCTGGTCACCTTCCTCGCCGTCCCCGCCGTTCTCGTCGCGGCCGCCCTGGTAGCGATCGTGATCCCCGCCCGCCGCGCCGCCCGCATCGGCCCCATGACCGCCCTCCGAACCGAGTAGAGTTACCTCTCCCCAATCCCGAACATCGGGCCGTATTTCTCCGGCAGCCGCGCCGGCCGCATGTCCACACCACAGAAGATGTGCGTGCTCTCGCCCCGCGCCAGCACGCGGTCGTCCTGGGCCCGCCGCATCTCATAACCAAACGCCACCAGCCGCCGGCTGGCCCGCTCCACCCACGTCTTCACCACCACTTCGTCGTCGTACCGTGCCGGGAAAACGTACCTGCACTGCGCCTCGGCGACCGCCAGCAGCACCCCATCCTCCCGCTCCATGTCGCGGTAATTGAACCCCACCGCCTTGCAGTACTCGACCCTGCCGACCTCCATCCAGACCAGGTAGTTGGCGTAATACACCACCCCCATCTGGTCCGTCTCTGCATACCGCACCCGTACCCGGGCTTCGTGAAAGACAGAAGTTTCCATTTGTGTCAAGTCAATCTGTGAATGGCGAGCGTCACGTTGACGAGTTGAGTTCCCCGCCGCACGGCCAGCGAGTGCCGGCTCCCATCCTGCCTGAACATCTGCCGGATCCGGTCCAGCCCGAGCGTTTCCGCCTTCGAGTCATCCACGCCTTCGATGGTATCGCCCGGCATAAGCCCCGCATCGGCCGCCGCGGAGCCAACGCTGACACTCTTCACGCCGATGGTCTTGAACTCCGGACCCCGTGCAGCCAACGCCGCTCCGCTCATGTCAAAGTCGTATGGGTCAGCGAACGCGGAGTTAGGTTCGAGGATCATCTGTCGGCGCGAGTAGTCCACCGTAACACGGAAACGGCGCAGGATTTCGCCGCCCAGCACGCCATCATAGCTTCCATCCGCTTCCGAGCCCTTGCTGGCTTCCGAAAACGTGGCGACGGGCCGGTCGATGACCAAACCGCCAAACGCAATGCTGCCTATGCGCCCTCGCCAGTTTCGCGACTCGCCCGAGAGCCCGGTGGAGACATGCGCCACCAGTTTCTGCCCGGCTGCCCGAAGTTTGTGCTTTTCCACGAACGGTGTGTGGAACGTCAGCGTACCGTCGTCACCGCTATCGAGGATGAATTCCGCCGCGATCGGTTCACCGCCCGCCGGCGTCACTGTCGCTCTGAAAAACGCCCGGCTGCCCGACAGGCGGATCGCGATCTTCTCGCTCTTGCCGCTGTAGGCAAAGGTTCTTGGATCGTCGAGAGTAACGACCCTTCCGGCGTAGTCTACGGTCACCACGAAACGCTTGAAGAGGTCTGCGCCGACGATGCCGCCCACTCTGTGCCCGATTGCGGCTTCGATTCCGGCCAGCGGAACGACTGCCACGTTTTGCGCCGGAAGATCGACCCCCGGCAAGCTGAGCGCGATGTCCTTCGCGAAGCCGAGCGTCACGGAGGATTCGCCCGCGCCGACCTTGGCATCATGCTGGTGTCTGGTTCCAACGCCCAGGGCCTCCGCGAGCGTCAGGTTCAAAAACGACGCGCTTGCTCCGGTGTCAAGCAGAAAACTGTACGGCCCGGAGCCGTTGACCCGCACCGGCACCAGAACCATGTTGTCGCAGAGCTCGAAAGGAATGGCGGTCGTGGCCGTGGCACAGCCTGCCCCGAGGACAAACGCCGCCAGGACCGCGAAAGCCGTCGCCCGCATGTCCATACATTATGGCATCAGCGTTTCCTTCCTCCACCATCGACCATCGACCATCCACCATCGACCCTGCCCGTTGCAACCCTTTCCTCCCCGAAACCGTCTGTTACGCTGAAGGTTCCCGTGCACATCACAGTCCTGTTCTTCGGCCTCCTGAAGGACGTCACCGGATGCGCCGCCGGCCAGCTCGACGTCCCGGCCGGCGCCACCGCCGGAACGGTATTCGAGCACTACGCCGCCCTGTTTCCCATGCTCCGCACCATGGAACGCAGCATCCTTCTGGCGCGAAACCAGGAGTTCGTCCGACCCTCCGAGCCCGTGGCTGACAACGACGAAATCGCCTTCCTGCCGCCGGTCAGCGGCGGGACCGCCGGCGCCGGAGACAACTACTTTGCCCTGACCCGCCAGCCCATCGACACCCGCGCGCTCGCGGCGCGCCTGCTACGCGGCGACGATGGCGCCGTAGTAGCCTTCGAAGGAGTCGTCCGCAACAACAGCCAGGGCCGGCGCACCCTCTGGCTCGATTACGAATGCTACGAGCCCATGGCCCTCAAGCGGATCGCCGCCCTCGGCGCCGAAATCGCCCGCACCCGCGAGATCGGCCGCATCGCCATCGTCCACCGGCTCGGCCGGCTCGAGATCGGCGAGACCAGCGTAGCCATAGTCGTCACCGCGCCCCACCGCCGGCCCGCGTTCGAGGCCGCCCTCGAAGGCATCGACCGGCTCAAGCGAACGGTCCCGATCTGGAAGAAAGAGCATTTCGAAGATGGTGAGGTCTGGGTGGAGGGCGAATGGGACGATTCGCTTCGCAACCCGTGAGGCGGATCGCCCTGGCAGCCGTCCTGCTCGCAGCCGCGCTGACGGCCGCGCGCTCCGAAGACCCGCAGCCCAGGTTCACAGTGGATGTCCGCCTGGTCCGCGTCCTGGCCACCGTCAAAGACGCCACCGGCCAGCTCATCGGCAGCCTTTCCAAGGAGGACTTCCAGATCCTCGACAACGGCGTGCCCCAGCAACTGGCGGTCTTCGAGCATCACACCGAGCAGCCCCTCTCCATCACCGTGATGATCGATACCAGCGCCTCCACCGGCATCGATCTCAAGTACGAGGTCGATTCCGTCAGCCGCTTCTTCGGCGCCTTGTTCCGCGAAGGCAACCCCAA
The DNA here is from genome assembly GCA_035602665.1 of Bryobacteraceae bacterium. Classification (GTDB taxonomy): domain Bacteria; phylum Acidobacteriota; class Terriglobia; order Bryobacterales; family Bryobacteraceae; genus DASWZN01. The sequence continues at coordinate 4,737 of DATNLV010000329.1, forward strand.
CGACGCCGCGTCCCTGCTCGCCTTCAACTGGGAGACCATCCAGTTGGCGGACTTCACACACAACCTGGCTCGCCTCGATGGCGCCCTCCGCGGCATCCGCTCCGATGGCGGCACCAGCCTCTACGATTCCATCTACCTCGCCGCCGACGGCCTCGAGGGCCGCGAGGGACGCCACGTCATCATCGTCGTCACCGACGGCGGCGACACCACCAGCTATAAAACCTTCCACGACGCCCTGCGCGCCGCGCAGATGACCGATACCGTCCTGTATCCGGTCCTGGTGATCCCCATCACCAACAACGCCGGCCGCAACACCGGCGGAGAGAACGCCCTCACCGCCCTCGCCCAAAGCACCGGCGGCCGCGTCTTCGCTCCCGCGTTGGGCGCCGAACTCGACGCAGCCTTCCTCGAAATCATCCGCGACCTTCGCACCCAATACCTGCTCGGCTACTACCCCAAGGACGTGCCCCCCACCAAAGACCCGTTCCACCGCATCGAAATCAAACTGAAGCGTCCCGATTTGCGGGTTTCGGCCCGGAGCGGCTATTATGGGGAAACTGAACCGCCGAAAGGCTCCAAAGGTGCCAGAGGGTGGCGCCCGATAAAATGAACCTGCGAAACAACGACAACAGGCCGCGGCCCGCTGGTGGAGGCGGTGAGCGCTCCCGCCCCCCCGAGCAGACCCATGAAGAGGTCCGCTACCTCAAACATCTGATCGACAACCACATTCCCGTGCGCGTGCGCCTGCTCGACAACGAGGAGTTTACCGGGACCATCGAGTATTACGACATCTCCTTCATCCGCCTCACCCGCGAACCCGAGCCGAATCTCTTCATCTTCAAGCACGAGATCAAGTACATCGCCGAAATCGACTAGGTCAACCCGGGACGACCCGTTCCCATCAGCGGTTGATGTGGCTTATCGTTGCGGGAATCCGAACATCAACCATGACTGATTGGCTACCCAATGCGGGTATAGCTCCGTCATCTGATCGAACAGCTCCTGGTCGGACGTCGCGGTTTTCTGCAGCCGATCGAAGTCCTCGAGGTAACGCTTGGTGTCCTGGATCGTCGAGGGAGAGTCGGGCGCGCCAGGCTTCTTGTGACCGGCGACGACCATCGCCGGATTCAGCGCTGCCAACCGGTCCAGCGCCGCGATCCAATTCTTTCGGGTCTCCGGGGTGGTGTCGCCGACGTATATGCGGCATTGGTTGTACACAACGTCGCCGGCGACGATGAGTCCGATCGATGGAACGTATAGAGACGTCGTATCGGCACTATCGGTGTGGCCCTGCTCGATGATGCGCAATTCCTGGCCTTCGAGAGTGAACGTGTCGTGCTCATAGGGCTGAGGTGCAACCAAATTGGTGGCCACTTGCCCAGGAAACAACCGGCGGGCCAACCGCTCCACTGGGGGAGTGAAAGACATCTGCATGGCGTTCACCGTCTTGGGCGTTGCGATCGCCCGAGCGCTCGGGAAACGGTCGAGCAGAATGCTCAGACCGTAGAAGTGGTCGAAATGGCCGTGCGTTATATAGATGGTCTCCAGGTTGCGGTTGTGCAGCGCAACCCAATCCGCGAGCGCCTCGGCCTCGGCCACCGTCGTCATTGCGTCTACCAGCACCGCGTCGTACTCGCCGAAGATTAAAGTCGATGTGATAGGGTCAAAACCGAGCGGTTCCCCGAAGGGCTTTGGCCGCTCGCCGACCATAGTCTTTCCCGGGGCGGTAAAAACGTTCACCCCGAGCGTGTTCGACGCGACAGGAGCGGTCTCGCGCGTGGCCTCTTTCAGTCCAGTTTTGGCGTCCA
>DATNLV010000330.1:0-17337 GCA_035602665.1 Bryobacteraceae bacterium
GGCTGTCTTCGCCTGCCATTCCGCGCCTGCCTTCTGGCAGCAGTACAGACGTGAGGCCAAGCAGGCGATTCTCCCGCCCACGGCAATCCCGGATCCGATGCGATGGCCCGACCGCGGACTGTTCGCGGCCTGGCTGGGCCACAGCACCGTCCTTCTTAAGATGGACGGATTCACCGTGCTCACCGACCCGGTTTTCAGCGAGCGCGCGGGACTGCAGGTTGGTCCGGTCACGTTCGGTGTGAAGCGGCTGGTGGCTCCGGCGCTGGAGGCGGATCAGCTTCCTAAGATCGACCTGGTGCTGCTCTCGCATGCGCACATGGACCACACCGACCTGCCGTCGCTACGGGCGCTCGAGAGCCGACAGACGGCGGTGATCAACGCGGTTCGGAACAGCGATCTGCTGCGCGTGGGGCGCTGGCGCCAGGTGACGGAGCTGGGATGGGGCGCGAGCGAGCGTGTGGGCCCGGCTACAGTCCGCGCCTTCGAGGTCAATCACTGGGGCGCGCGGATGCGGACGGACGACTACCGGGGGTACAACGGGTATCTGATCGAGTGTGGCGCTCACCGCGTTCTGTTCGCCGGCGACACTGCGATCACCACGACGTTCCGGAGCCTGCGTTCGGCGCGGCCGATACAGCTGGCCATCATGCCGATCGGCGCGTACAATCCCTGGATCCGGTTCCACTGCACGCCGGAAGAGGCGTGGCAGATGGCGTCGGATGCGGGGGCGGAGCGGATTCTGCCGGTGCATCACCAGACGTTTCCGCTGGGGCGGGAACCGGTGCTCGAGCCGATCGAGCGGCTGGAGCGCGTGGCGGGGGGCGACCGAGGCAGGATCGTGGTTCAGCGTGTGGGGCAGGAGTTCGGGCTGGGGTAGGGTGGGGGCGCATGGAGAAGAAGGTCAGGGTATTCGCAAGCCTCGAGGAAGCCGACGAGGCAGACGCACGCGCGGATGCGGCGATGTCCCCCGAAGAGAGCCTGAGCGTCCTTCTCGAAATCCGCGAGAGCCGTCACCCCGGCGCCGCTGAACAGAGGATGGCGCGAGTTTGTCGGATTACTGAACTCGAACGAAGCTGAGTATCTGGTGGTCGGCGCGTTCGCCGTCGCCTTTCACGGTTTCCCTCGCTACACTGCCGATCTCGACATTCTGGTGCGGCCCACGAAAGAGAATGCGGGCCGTGTGCTGCGCGCGCTGTCCGCGTTCGGTTTCGGAAAAGCAGAGATACAGCAGGCGGATCTTTGCTCTGCCGACAAAGTGATCCAGTTGGGGGTGAAACCCAACCGTATCGATCTGTTGACGGCCATCTCTGGCGTCACCTTCGAAGAAGCATGGGCGGCACGGACCGAAGCGGGCTTAGACGGGATCGCCACACACTTCATCGGCCGTTCGGACCTGCTTCGCAACAAAGAGCATACCGGCCGCGCCAAGGACCTTGGCGATGCGGAAGAACTGCGCAAGCGGAGCACCGAGCGGGACGGTTGAGGAGTCCCCAATTCCGCTCCTCAGCGAGCATCTCCTGGTGGCCAGCGGGACAAGCGGATGAGAGCCTACAAGACATTATTGGCCGCCGATGAACGCCGATAAACGCCGATCGGAAGCAGATGAGCCGTCGGCGTTCGCCTGCGTTCATCCGTGGCCACCAGATTGTGTTGCGAGGCTTTTCTACTCCCACCTTCGGAAAGCGAGCACGGCGTTCAGGCCGCCGAAGGCAAAGGAGTTCGAGAGCGCGAATTCGGGCTCGGCGGGACGCGCGTGGTTGGGCACGACGTCGAGTTCGCATTGCGGATCGGGCTCCTCGAAATTCGCCGTGGGCGGAAGAAGGTGGTTGCGCAGCGCCAGGACGGTGGCCACGGCCTCGATGGCTCCGGCCGCGCCCAGCGCGTGGCCGTGCATGGACTTGGTCGAGCTGACGGCGATGGAGCCGGCGTGCGGGCCAAAGACCATGTGGATGGCGCCCGCTTCGGTGGGGTCGTTGGCAGGGGTGGCGGTCCCGTGGGCGTTGATGTAGCCGACCCGCTCGGGCGCGATCCCGGCGTCGCACAGCGCACCGCGCATGGCGCGCGCCGGTCCTTCCATGGAGGGCTGCGTGAGGTGATGCGCGTCGGAGGACATGCCGAAGCCTACGATCTCGGCATAGATCTTCGCGCCGCGCGCTTTGGCCGCTTCGAGCGTCTCGATCACCATCATGGCGCCGCCCTCGCCCAGGATCATGCCCCGGCGAGTCTTCGAGAACGGGCGGCAGGTGTCCTGCGACACGACCCGCATGGCCTCCCATGCCTTGAGATTCCCCAGGCAGAAAGGCGCCTCGCTGCCACCGGTGATGGCGGCATCCACGACGCCATTGCGGACCAGCCAGTAGGCCTGCCCGATGGCGTGATTCGAGGAGGAGCACGCGGTGGAGACGGTGTAGACCGGGCCGGTGATGTGGTTCTCGATCGAGATGTGGCTGGCGGCGGCGTTCTCCATGGCGCGCGGGATGGTCAGCGGATTGACGCGGGTGCGCTTCAATTCGTACAGGCCCTGGAAGCCTTCGTCCTCGGTGGCTTTGCCACCGACGCAGGAGCCGGTGACGACGGCGCCGTGCTCCCGCAACTCCGGAGTCCACTCGATGCCGGAGTCGCGCACGGCCTCGCGCGCGGCGACGACGCCGAACTGCGCGAAGCGGTCCAGGAAGTCGGTTTCCTTGTTACAAAAATGCCGGGAGGGATCGTAGCCCTTCACCTCGGCCGTGTTCGGAAACCGAAGCAAGGCGGGGTTCACCAGCGTCATCGGGCCGATTCCGGACCGGCCGTCGGCCAGCGCCTTCCAGAAATCGGCGGCGTTCAGCCCCAGCGAGGAGATTACTCCCACGCCCGTTACCACCACACGTCGCGCCATATTTTACGGCTGCTCCGGGGCAGGAGCCTCGCTTTGTCCGCTGGGTCCGCTCGCGAGCAGTTTCTCCAGGGCCTCCACCATCTGGCGGATGCTGCGGATGCCCTGCACGCCCTCGTCGGGGATGTTGATGTTGAATTCGTTCTCGAGGGCGAAGAGGATGTTGACTCCGTCGAGGGAGTCGATCCCCAGCTCTTCGAAGGTGCTGTCGATCGTCACCTTCTCCGGCGGCAGCTTCTGGCTGTCGGCAATCACCTTCAGGATTCTCTGGGTTAGTTCTTCGGACATAGGATTTCGCTTACCGTCTCAAAATGGTATCCCTTTTCAAGCAGCGAAGGGATGAGCCGCCGTACAGCTTCGATGCACGTGCCGGCCGTGGCGCGGCTGTCGTGGAGGCAGAAAATGGCGCCGTTCCGGGCGGCGGCGGCCAGCCGGGCGACGACAGCAGGTGCGGGGAGCTTCCAATCTCTTCCGATGGCGGTCCACATCACGCCCAAAAGACCGAGCTTGCGTTGCGCCGCGCGCAGGCCGAACCAGCGGGCTCCGTAAGGCGCGCGGAACAGGGTGGGGGCAACGCCGGCGGCCTCGACGATCGATCCCTGCGCCCGGGCCAGTTCGTCGTAGATGGAATGGCGGGAACGGAAGTACAGGCGGGTGTGGGTGTCGCTATGATTGCCGATTTCGTGGCCCGCCGCGGCGACCTGACGCACGACATCCGGCAGGCGCCGCACGTTCATGCCGCACTGGAAGAAGGTGGCGCGGGCGCCGTGGCTCTGGAGCAGGCCGAGCAGCTCGGGAGTCGCTTCGCTTGGCCCGTCGTCGAAAGTGAGGGCGATGGAAGCGCGGTCGGATCGACCGCGCCAGACCGACGGACCGAGGAGCGTCGAGGAGCGGCTGCGCACGGCATAGGCCATCAGCCCGGCCGCGGCGCACGCCATCCCTCCCATGGACTCGATAAACATGCCGAGGAATCTTAGGATAACAGAGAGACGGAGGTTTAGTAGCCATCAGCTTTCAGCGGTCAGCTTTCAGCTCCCGGGCGGGGCGTCCCGGCTGGGGCACACTTGGGGTGGAACGCCTCGCTACCTGGCGAAGTAGCCGGTCTTGGCTCGGACCGCGAGGCCAGGCGCCTTCGCGCGGATCACGAGCTTGCGGAAGGTGCCGTCGCGGATCGGGTTGGTGGAGTGGTAGGCCAACTCGTAGGAAGAGCGCAATACGTCTCCGATCTCGGCGAAGTGCGTCTTCAGCTCGCCCTGCCTGGCGTCGAAGTGCAGGGCGCCGGTCTCGCGCGCGATGCGGTCCATCACGCTGGTCCCGTATTTGTTGCGAGCCGTCAGGCGGCCGTGCGGGGATTCGGTGTAGCGCACAGCGAAGCACAGCACGTTCTCGGTCTGAGCCTCCTCGATGGCGTCCATCATGTTATGCGCGCTCGAATTGTCCTCGCCGTCGCTGAACAGGATCAGCGCCCGCCGGCCGCCTTCGGTCTTGGCCAGCTTCTCAGCGATCGCATAGTAGATGGCGTCGTAGAACGCGGTCCCGAGCTCACGCTGCTCGTCTGGCGGGCCCAGTTCGGGAAAATCGTACTTCCCTTTTTCGAACTCGCTGAGACGGTCGATGATCTCCGCGCTGTCGCCGGTCAGGTCGCTGGCCAGGCGCAGATGGTTGCCGAAGCAGACCAGAAATGCGCGATCCCTCGGGCCGAGCACGCTCTTGAGAAATGCCAGAAGATCGCGATGGTGCTGCTTCGCCACGTGCTCCTGGCTGCCGCTGAAATCGACGATGAGGCCGATGGTCAGGGGGACGTCGGTGCCGCGCGCGAAGAACGCGATGTTCTGCGGCACGCCGTCTTCGAAGACCTCGAAGTCGTCCTTGTTGCGGTCCATCACGAGCGCGCCGGCGGCATCCCGGACGGCGAACGCGACATTCACCAGTTGCACGTCGACTTTGATGGTGGTCTGGCCTGCGAGGAGCAGGGCGGGCAGGAACAGGAAACGGTGGAGCATCATTGGACCCCATCCTCTCACTACGGTGGGGAGGGTGTCCGAGAGCGCAAAAAAGAGGCCGGGAGCTGGCGAGGCGCCCGGCCTAAGGAGCACCTTCGGGCCGCTCGGAGGCTGCGGCCCGAGGTAGTGGAGGATCTTGTCTAGGCCAGGAGCCCGCCGTGCCCGAGGCACGCGATTTCCCAGCCGGTTACCCGATAGCGCGCCAACATGGGCGGCAGGATCATGTCCACCACGTTCGGCTTGGCGGACCGGAAGCAGCCCGGCGCGGAAACAATCGGCACGTCGTCCTTGTAGGCCAACAGCAGCAGGTTCCCGGGTTCGACCGGCGCCAGGAACCGCTCCATGTGGCAGCCCACGTGAGCCAGCGCCCGGCCCACAACGTCTTCGGGACCGGCGGGCGCGGTAGTCGAAGCCACCAGAACCACGGTGGGCTTGGTGCGGACCAGGTGCTGCAGCGCCCGGCCGATGCTGGCCTCCTCTTCAAGCGAAGCAAGCACGAAATTGGCGGAGGCCCCGAAGCGCTCAAGGCGCTGCCGCATGATGTTCTCGAACAGCGTGCGGGCGCGCTCGCCGTTGAGCGGGTCAGAATACAGCACACCCACGGCGGGATTGCGGATCGGCCGCGCCTGTAGGATGGGCCCGCGCTCCCGCAGGATCATCAGCACGGCTTCGAGCTGGGCTTCGGCGACCGCGAACGGCGCGCTTTTCACCGTGGCGATCCGTTGACCGCCTTTGGCGAATCCGAAGTTCGCAAGCGTGGCAATCACAACGGAAGAGGTGCAGTTGATCTGCCGCAGCAACTCGTCGTCGATGAGCACGCAGCAGTCTTCGGTGGCGAACAGGTTGGCCCGGCCACCCGCCGCCAGGCGGATTTCGAGCGACCCGCAGCCCATCTCCGACGCCACGGCCATGACGGCGTCGTCCTCGCTGACCTCGCCTTGCTCGAGCTCGGTCACCCAGACCTGGCCCATACCTTCGGTCTCGAGCAACTGGACGTCTTCCTCGCTGAGCACGTGTCCCTTGGCCAGGAGCTTCTTGCCGCCTGGACGGAAGATCGTGCAGCAGAGGATTCGCCCGGTGGATTCCTTGATATCGACGGTCTGAGCTTTCATCTTCCCTCCGACCCTAAATTATACAAATGGCTTCGTGAAATCTAACCGATTAACAGCCTTTTGGGGCGGATGTTTTTTGCGGGCATCCCCGGCACGCCCCTGGGCCCGGGGCAGGCGCGGGATGTTCAAGAAACATCAACGGGGGTTTCGGAGAACGGGAAGAGGAAGGGGCGCGTTGGCTTCGGAAATGGGGCTATACGCATCCCTGCCGATGAGGGGATCAGCTACCCGCGTTTGCGCTATGGACATGCGCTTTATCACCGCTACTTCATCACAGCATTGGAATTTCGGGCACCTCAGGCAATCTTTCCACGCTTTTAGGGGGAGTTCCCCACGCTCCAGGGTCGTGAACCCCAGCTTCAGGAAGAAATCGGGGACGTATGTGAAGGCGAAAACATCTTCCACTCCAAAGGCTTGCGCCTCGGCCTCGAGCGCTTCGACCAGGATCCTGCCGGCACCGTGGCCCTGGAGGTCGGAGTGGATGGCCAGGGATCGGACCTCCGAGGCTCTAGGTGTGTAGAAGTGGAGAGCGGCGCAGCCGGAGACCCCCGAGTTGGTCTGTATCACGCTGAAATCGCGCAGGTTCTCCGCCAACTCGAACTCCGTGCGGGGCAGCATGATGCCGCGGGCCGCGAACCCGTTGATCAGGGTCAGAATCGCGGGAATGTCGGCCATTAAGGCCTTGCGAACCGAGGGCGTCGATGAAACCGGTGCGGGGAATCGGACGGTAGTACCCGTAGTCGTATTAGGCATCTTGTACGGCCCCCAGTACCAGACTCGTCCCAACCGATTGATTATCCAGGGCTTGTCTGATTACACCGGAAACGGCGCCAGGCGCGATTGAAACCCGGCCAATGCCCCGGCGTACTGCCTCCGAGGCGGCGTGCAGCTTGGCCTGCATGCCTCCGGTGGCGATGCCCTGAGCGATCAAACCATCGCATTCCGACGCGGTGAGTTCGGGGATCACCTCGCGTTCCGCGTTCATCACGCCTTGAACGTCGGTAAGAAAAAGCAGCATTCCGGCGCCGAACGCGGCGGCGCACGCCACTGCCATCTGGTCCGCGTTCACGTTGTAGACGCGGCCCTGGCGGTCGCCTGCGACACAGGCTACCACGGGCACGTAGCCGCTCCCGGTGAGCAACTGGAGAAGGGCGGGGTCCACGCGGGTCACGCGGCCCACGGCGCCGAGGGCAGGGTCGAGCGGCTCGGCTTCCGCCAGGCAGGCGTCGATGCCGCTCAAGCCGACGGCTTGCGCTCCGGCGGCCACCAGCGCCGAGACGAGCTCGTGGTTCACGCTGCCGGCGAACACCTTCAACACCGCGTCGATGGTCTCGGGCGTGGTCACGCGCAGGCCGTTGACGAAGCGGCTTTCAATGCCGCGCTCCGCCAGGTATCGGGTCATCTGCTTGCCGCCGCCGTGCACCACCACCAGCTCGACGCCTTCGCTCGCGGCGGCCGCCAGTTCCGAGGCAAGCCGCGCGCGCGACTCGGGCGCATCGAGAAGAGTGCCGCCCAGCTTAACCAGGGCTTTCAAAGCAGCCCCTCCGTTTCCTCCAGCCCCAAGAGCAGATTCATGTCCTGAATTGCCTGCCCCGCGGCGCCCTTGCCGAGATTGTCGATGGCGACGACGACCACGGCCCGGCCGGTGGCGGCGTCCAGTTTCACGCCGATGTCGCAGAAATTGGTGCGCGCGACGGCGTGCAGATCCGGGACCGTGCCGATTGGATATATTCGCACAAAAGGCTCATCGGCGTAGCGCTTTTCATAGATCGCGAGGAGCGCCCCGGCGTCGCGCTCCGAGGTGCGGAAATACACGGTTTCGAGGATGCCGCGGTCGATGGGAAGCAACTGCGCGGTGAACGATAATTCGCGCTCTTCCAGGCCGGAATTCTGGAGGATTTCCGGGACGTGCCGGTGTTCCAGAATAGAATACGCCGAGAGGTTCCCGGCAACCTCGCAAAAGCTGTTCTTGAGGGTCGCTTTACGGCCCGCGCCGCTCACTCCGGATTTGGCATCGCATACGATGCCCGAGGCGCGGTCGACGACGCCCGCTTCGAGCAGCGGGCGGATCGCCAGGTTGGCCGCCGTAGGGTAGCAACCGGGGTTGGCGACCAGGCGCGCCGAGGCGATGCGGCTGCGGCAGAATTCAGGCAGACCGTAAGCGGCCTCGGCCAGCAGGGCGGGCGCGGGGTGCTGGGCCTTGTACCAGCGCAGGTACACGTCGGGGGTGCGCAGGCGGAAGGCGCCGCTGAAATCGATCACCTTGAGGCCGCGGTCGAGCATGGCCGGCGCCAGTTCCAACGAGACCTCGGGCGGGGTCCCCAGAAACACGACGCTGAGCCCTTCGGCGGCGGCCGCCTCGGCGGTGCACGGAATCACGGGATGGCGGTACGGCAGGCCGGGCGCGGCGTCATGGGCGTCGGCCCGGTGCTCCATCAGAACGGGCTCGGCGTGTGGATGATGCTCCAGAAGACGAACTGCTTCCCTGGCGCTGTATCCCCTGAATCCGACGATCCCGATGCGGTGCTTGCTCATGATTAAAGATACACCTGCTTGAATAAATATACCACAGGCGACAGATCTAGGGGGACTACTTTTCGGCGAGGGAACGCTCGGCCAGTTCGCCGAGGATGGGCAGGGAGTACGGCTTCTCCTCGCTCGCCTTGACCATCATGAAGATAGAGAGAACCAGGAGGGCCAGTTTCATGATCTCGACAACGGGGACGTGCGGGGATCCCATGAAGAAGTCCCAGGGCTTGAAGACCCACTGCACGATCAGCCACGCGACGAACAGGTACAGGCCCTGGAAGGCGTGGAAGCGCACCGTGCGGTTGGTGCGGAAGGTATTCGAGGCGAGCACCACAATGGCTGCGATCCAACCCAGCCAGGGAACGTAGCAAAGGATGGCCGCTGTCTTCGGGCTGAAGCTGGCGGCGAAGTCCGCCGGGGGCCGGGCGCCGGACTGTTCGTTTCCGCACTTGGCGCAGAAACGGTCGGTGTCCTGAACGCCGTTTCCGCATTTGCAGCAATAAGCCATTTTCGAACCTTCAACTGTATGTACGACTTGAAGAAGCTATCCGTTCCCGAACGGATCGCGGGCCGCACTGCATCTTACAGTATGTTACGATTTCGGCCATGCGCAAGGTGATGCCGGTTCTGGTGCTGCTTCTGGCGGCCCTACCCCTGGCCGCGGCCGGGGGGCTACAGATCTATTTCGTGGACGTGGAGGGCGGGCAGGCTACGCTGATCATCAGCCCGTCGGGACAATCGATGCTGGTGGACGCGGGCTGGCCGAGCAAGTTCGGGCCGGGCGGCGCGGACCGGATCGCGGCGGTTGCGAAGCTGGCGGGGATCAAGCAGATCGACTACATGTTCGTGACGCACTACCATCTGGACCACGTGGGCGGCGTGCCGGAGCTGGCGGCGCTGATCCCCATCGTCACCTATGTGGATCACGGCCCGAATACGGAGACCGACATCATGGCGCGCGGCCTGGAGGCGGCGTACAACCAGGTGGCGTCCAAGGCGAAACACGTGGTGGTCAAGCCGGGCGACCGCATTCCGATAAAGGGGCTGGACGTGGAGGTGGTGGAAGCCGCGGGCGCGGCGATCACGGCACCGGTCGAAGGGGGCGGGCAAACCAACGACGCCTGCGAGGGCGTGAAGCCGCTGGCGGCCGATCCCACCGAGAACGCGCAGTCGGCCGGGTTCATCCTGCGCTACGGAAAGTTCCGCTTCGCCGACCTAGGCGACCTGACGTGGAACAAAGAACTGGCACTGGCGTGTCCCAAGAACCTTCTGGGCACGGTGGACGTTTTCCTGGTCAGCCATCACGGCATGGACATTTCGAACTCGCCGGCGCTGGTGGATGCGCTTCATCCGCGGGCGGCCGTCATGAACAACGGGGCCAAGAAGGGCGGCTCGCCGAAGGCCTGGGACGTAGTTCGAAACGCGCCGGGCCTGGAAGACCTCTGGCAACTGCACTACGCGCTGGGCGGCGGCGCGACGCACAACTCCCCGGAGACATATATTGCCAACCCGGAGAAGGGCGGCGCGTGCCAGGGCCATTGGCTCAAGCTGACGGCGGATGCCGACGGCTCGTTCACGATCGTCAACGACCGCAACGGGTTCACGAAGGCGTACAGGAAATAGCTATCAGCTATCAGCTATCGGCTATCAGCTGTCAGCGCCGGAGTCCGCTTGCTGACGCGCGCGGTTCAGTGCTGCAGGCGCCTGTCCCCGCGGTGCGCGCAGTTTCAGAGCTGACAGCTGACGGCTGATAGCTGCGGGCGGCATAGCCGCCCGCTTACAATTGTTGTGAATGCGGCGGCGATTCCTTTACGGGTTGGGCGTGGTCCTGCTGATCCTCTCGGCCACGTTCGTGATCTGGGAGGGGTCGTTCACATTCGGCTACTACGCGCCGACCAGCCCCGAGCAGACGCTTCTCTACTGGGCGGTTTCGACGCTCGTTTTTCTGCTGACCCTGGTGGTCGGCTTCATCCTCTTCCGCACCGGAATCAAGCTCTACTACGAGCGGCGGAGTAATCGCGAGGGCTCGCGGATCCGGACCAAGCTGGTGGTCGGCGCGCTCGCGCTCAGCTTCGTTCCCGTCTTCTTCCTGGTGCTGTGGAGCGTTTCGGTGCTGAATTTCAACCTGGCGAGGTGGTTCAGCCGGCCGACGGACGGCGTCCAGCAGAACCTGGTCGAGATCCTGAACATCCTGCAGAAGGAGGCGCGGCAGGAAGCGGTGTCCGATGCAGGATGGCTGGCCGGCCTCGAGGAGACGCGGCAGGCACTGGAGTCGGGCTCCGGGTCCCTTCAAGAATTCTGCAAGGAGCGCGACGTGAAGGCGGCGACGCTGGTTGGCGCGGACGGCGTGAGCGCCCGGACATTGTGCGGCGCGGGCGCGGGCGCGGGCGCGGGCGCGGGGCCTTCGGTGCGGGCTCCTGTCGAAGCGGGGGGCAAGACGCTAGGCTATGTCGTGGTGCCAGTGCGGCAGCGCGACGACATCGTCTCCCGGCAGGTGAGCATCCAGAAGTACGTCAAGGAGTACGACCGCATCAGCATCGACCGCCGGGGGTTCCGCAACTTCTACCTGATGCTGCTGGCGGCGATCTGTCTGTTCGTCCTGTACATCGCCACGTGGCTGGCGCTGTTTCTCGCGAAGCAGATTTCGAATCCGATTTCGGCGCTGCTCGAGGCCGCGGGAAGGGTGCGGGCGGGCGATCTCGGCTACCGCGTCCGCGTGAAGGCGCTCGACGAACTGGCGACGCTGGTGCGGGCGTTCAACGAGATGACCTACGAGCTGGAGTCCAACAGCCGTGAGCTGGAGATGCGGCGGCGGTTCACCGAGGCGATTCTCGAGAGCATTCCCACCGGCGTCATTTCCATCGCTTCCGACGGCCGCATTCTGCGGGTCAACCGCGCTTCGCGGCAAATGTTCTCGGAAGAGAAAGCCGCCGCGGCATCGCGACTGGAGGACCTCTTCTCGCGCGACGATACCGCCGAGTTGAAATACATGATGAAGCGCGCCCGCCGCACCGGCGCCACGCAGCGGCAGCTCGAGCTGCCGGGCCCGCGCGGAACGAGGCAGCTTGCGGTCACGGTGGCGGCCCTTGAAGAGAAGGTCACCTCGGGCTTCGTGATCGTGCTCGAAGACACCAGCGACCTGCTGCACATGCAGCGCCTCGCGGCGTGGCACGAAGTGGCGCGGCGGATCGCGCACGAAATCAAGAACCCGCTCACGCCCATCGCGCTGTGTAGCGACCGGATCGCGAGGCAGATCGAACGCCTCGAGATCCCGGCGGAAAGCATGCGCATCCTGCGGGAGTGCACGGACACCATCGCCGACGAAGTCGAATCCGTGAAGACGCTGGTGAACGAGTTCTCGCAGTTCGCGCGATTCCCGGCCGCCAATCCGGCGCCCTGCGACGTCAACGAGGTGGTGGAAAGCGCGCTGGCGGTGTTTGCCGGACGCCTGGACGGCATCGAGATCCATAAGGACCTGGCGCCGGGCCTGCCGCTCGTGAACGGCGACCGCGAGCACCTGAAGCGCGCGGTGGTGAACCTGGTGGACAACGCCGCCGAGTCGATGCAGGACTCGCTGCTGAAGCACCTGTGGGTGACTACGCAGGCCTCCGGCGCGGAGACCATCGAGCTGACCGTGGCCGATACCGGCTGCGGGATCTCGCCCGAAGACAAGGACCGCCTGTTCCTGCCGTACTTTTCCACCAAGGGCCGCGGTACGGGGCTCGGCCTGGCGATCGTGAGCCACATTCTTTCCGAGCACAACGGCACGATACGCGTGGAGGACAACACGCCGCAGGGCGCGCGATTCCTGGTCGAGATTCCCGCCATCGTAACGGGCGACGCCGAGTCGAAGGCCGCGGAGGCGCGCGCATGAAGCCGCCGCGCATCCTGGTGGTGGACGACGAGCCGGGCATACGCCAGTCGCTCAGCGGCGTGCTCGAAGACGAGGGCTACCAGACGCACGCCGTCGAGAGCAGCGAGGCATGCCTGGCAGAACTGGCCCGCGAGCTCTACGACCTGGTGCTGCTGGACGTGTGGCTGCCCGGCATGGACGGTCTGGAGGCGCTGGCGCGCATACAGGAGATGCCGTTCCCCGACCGGCCGGTGGTGGTGATGGTATCCGGGCACGGCACCATCGAAACCGCGGTCAAATCCACCAAGCTGGGCGCGTTCGATTTCCTCGAGAAGCCGCTGACCATCCCCAAGGTTTCGATCACGGTGAAGAACGCCATCGGCCATCGGCGGTTGCAGCTCGAGAACGAGCGGCTGAAGGACGGCGGCAGCGGCGAAAAGTACCGCATCATCGGCGAGAGCGTGCCCATGAAGGCGCTGCGGCAACAACTGGCGCTGATGGCGGGCACCAACGGGCGCGTGTTGATCTACGGCGAAAGCGGCACGGGCAAGGAACTGGCCGCGCACGCCATCCACGCCACCAGCAAGCGCGCGGCCGAGCCCTTCGTTGAGGTGAATTGCGCCGCCATCCCGGAGGAGTTGATCGAGAGCGAGCTGTTCGGCCACCGCAAGGGCAGCTTCACGGGCGCCACCGGCGACAAGGTCGGCAAGTTTCAGAAGGCCGACGGCGGCTCGCTGTTCCTGGACGAAGTGGGCGACATGAGCCTGAAGACGCAGGCCAAGGTGCTGCGCGCGCTCGAGGAGCAGCGCTTCGAGCCGGTGGGCGCGAACGAGTTCGTGCAGGTGGACGTGCGCGTGATCGCGGCCACCAACAAGCACCTCGAGATGGAGATCGAGAGCGGCAACTTCCGCGAGGACCTTTTCTACCGGCTCAACGTGATCCCGTTCTACATGCCGGCGCTGCGCGAACGCTCGGAGGACATTCCGCTGCTGGCGGGCTACTTCCTGAACGAGTTCACTTCCGCCTACGGCCGCAAGCCCAAGGAGCTGACTCCCGAGGCCTACGCGCTGCTGCAGGAATACCACTGGCCGGGCAACGTCCGCGAGCTGAAGAACCTGATGGAGCGGATTGTGATCATGAATCCGCAGGTGCGGGTGGATGCGCGCCACATCCCGCTGAACATGGCGCGGCGGGCTTCCGCCGACCGCGGCTCGAGCGGGTTCGCCAGTCTTCAGGAGGTGCGCGAATCGGCAGAGCGCGAGTACATCCTGAAGAAGCTCGACGAGACGCACGGCAACGTCAGCCGCACGGCGGAGCTTCTGGGGCTGGAGCGCAGCAATCTGTACCGCAAGATGAAGGCGCTGGGGATCGCTCCGAAAGAGGGGGCGTAGCCACGAACAGCCGCCTGGTGCTTTGCCCGTTCCCTCTGCTGGCGACCCTGCCTGTGTTCCTTCTTGCTTCCCGCATTCTCGATATGAGAGGAGGACGCACGCACAACCGATTGTCTAGCTTATTCTCTGCGGCTCTTTACGTTGGGCTGATGATGGCGGCAACTACGCCGGCTCATGCGACCGGAGGTCCAGCGCTTCTGGAACAAGTTACGGCAGCGATGGTGAAGGTGCAGACCGGCAAGAATGTGGATGCCAGGACAAATGCCGCTGAGCACCTTGCCAGCCTCACACGCAAGATGGCCGACCACGGAGTCACTGAAGGGTTCGTGACCAGTCTCGTGGCTCTACTGGATGCCCCTGACGACTCAGTGCGCTTTTGGGTGGCTACAGCTCTGGGGAATCTGGGTCTTTCTGCGAAAGCGGCAATCCCTAAACTTCAGAAACTGCTGCCAGACGCGGACTGTCTCAACGGAGCCATAACTTCGGCGAGTGCCATCCGGTGGGCTCTAACACGGATGGGCGTTACACCGCCGCCACGTCCGAAGTGCCAACCTATCGCTGCGTAACCCCGTCAGGACGCCACGGCGAGCTTAGTGGAAGGCAGGTGACGAAGCCATCGGAGCTGTGCGGCGGTCTCCGGAATGGATTGCCCCCGCGCGGCGCTAACGACATCGATGGCCTTGTCGGCCTTGATTCCGGAAGTCAGCAGGACACCGGCCGCGATCAGCCCTGAGCGACCAATGCTCTGGCGGCAGTGGACCGCGACGGTCTTGCCCTCTTCCAGTGTCGCCGCGATGTCTCTCAACAACGCGAGCGCGTCTGGCGTTGATGCAGGCACTCCGCGGTCGGGAATGGGAAACGAGACGAAATGCAGACCCTTCGATGCTGTTGGCGATTCTCCCGAAATCGATCACTGATTCTCCCCTGATCCCGATCACTGTTCTCCTCTCGTCGATCAGGGAGATCGGAGCGAAGCGACGCTGGCCTTTCGATTGTGCCCGACAGTGATCGGAAAGGCAAGAGTTTTTGTCTTCCGGAGCGAAGCGGAGGCCTGGCCGCTCGCGCGGGGATGGGGGCGCGGGGCAAGGGGCAGCCGGTCCCTTGCCCCGCACTCAGTACGAAGAGGCCTCGGAGCGCGCCGTCAGCGCTCCGGCTGCTGCTGCTTGGGCGGGTTCTTGCGCATCGACTCGCCGCGCAGCTCGATACGATGAGCCCGATGCACGATGCGGTCCAGGATGCCCTCGGCGATGGTGGAGTCGCCGATCTGCTGGTGCCACTTGGCCACCGGCATCTGCGAGGTCAGCACCAGCGAGCGCGCCTGGCAGCGGTCTTCGCAGATCTCCCAGAAGTCGCGCGCCTCGGCTTCGCCCAGCGGAGTCATGGCCCAGTCGTCGATCACCAGCACATCGACCTTGCTCAGCCGCAGCAGAAAGCTGCGTAGGCTGCCATCGGCGCGGGCCAGCGCCAGATCGCGAAACAGCGCCGCCGCGCGAATATAGAACGCCGAGTATCCATCGCGGCAAGCCTTGTGAGCCAGGGCGCAGGCCAGATAGCTTTTACCCACGCCGGTCGGGCCGCAGATGAAAACGTTCTCGTGCTGCGCCACCCAGGCCGATTCCTGCGCCAGCGCGCGCACGAGCGTCTTGTCCAGGCCGCGCGTGGCGCGATAGTCGATGTCTTCCACGCAGGCCATGGTGCGCAGCTTGGCGCGCCGCAGACGGGCCTGCAAGGCTTCGTTCTGCCGCCAGGTGAGTTGCCGGTCCACCAGCAACGCCAGGCGGTCTTCGAAGCTCAGATCCCGCGCCTCTTCGCTTTTGGCCAGTTCCCGCAGCGCCTGCGCCATGCCGTGCAGCCGCATGGCTTCGAGTTTGTCCAGAGTAGGTTGTTGTAACATGGCTTCGCTCCTTTACTGGAAATACTCCGGGCCGCGCAGGTTCTCGTGCGCGGGCGAGGGCCGCGGCGGCGCCGGCGGCGTGGGCAGCGGCTGCGAATCCAGCCCATTTTGCAGGATGGACTTCACACGCCGGTAGCCGATCGCGCCGGTGAGCAAGGCCCGTTCTGCCGCCGCCTCCATGCGCGCCGGCGAGTACTTGGCGGCCAGGCGGATGATGCCCAGGCAGGCTCGATACCCCATCTCCGGATGCGGCTTGTCGTCCAGGATGCGCTGCACCAACTGTGCGGTGTGCGGCCCGGCGGTGGCGGCCCAGTTCACGATGCGCGAGGGAGTCCACTCCAGGTGCGCCTGGTGGCTCTTGGGACGGTGCTCGTTCTGCGTGATGTTGCGATGGCGCTCCCGGCTGCGCAGGTGCGAAGCCACCCGTTTGCCTCCGTGAAAGATCTCGACGGTGGCCGGAGTGGCGCGCACGTCCACTAACTCGCCGACCAGCGCGTAGGGCACGCTGTAGTAGTTGAAATCTACGGCCACGTGGTAATCGATATTCACGCGCGCCTGCGACCACTGGCTGAGGTCGTAGCGCTGGGCGGGCAGCGACCGCAAGGCCGGCCGGTCGATCCTGGCGAACAGAGAGGCGCGGCTTTCGTCCCGCCGCTTGCGGAAGGGCCGGTTGTTCAGATAGCCCAGCAGCTCGCGGATTGCTTGATTGGCTTCTCCCACCGAGAAGAACTGGCGGCGCCGGAGCCGCATCACGATCCAGCGCTGGACTACTTGCACGGCGCTCTCCGCCTTGGCTTTGTCGCGCGGCTTGTAGGGCCGCGTGGGCATGACCGCGACTTGATAGTGAGCCGCGAACTCCTGGTAGGTCGGGTTCAGGTCGGGCTCGTAGAGGCAGGCGCGCGTGACGCCGGTCTTGGTGTTGTCCGGAATGAGAAGCTGCGGGCAGCCGCCGTAGAACTCCAGGGCATTCATCTGCACCTTCAGCCAGGAGGCCATCTGCTGGTCGGGCGTGGCCTCGGCGTAGGTGTAGCTGGAAACGCCCAGGGCGGACACGAACAACGGCGCCGCATGGACGGTGCCGTCGCGGTGCTGGATGGGGAGGGTGGCGCCGGCCCAATCCAGGAACAGCTTCTCGCCGGCGCGGTGTTCCTGCCGCAAGACCACGTCCTGCTGCTTCTTCCAGCGCCGGTAGAGCTTGCAGAAGCGGCTGTAACAATAACCGTCGGGATGCTGCTGGCGATACTCTTCCCACAGCAGCTCGAGGGTCAACTCGCGATGCTGCTGGCGCTCGTCGCGCAGGCTGGTAAAGTCCGGCAGCGGCCGCGTGGGCCGCTTAGCCGGAATCTGGGCGGGCCGATACAGGGCGGCCTGCAACCGCGTTTCGTCCCACTCCTCGGGGAGCGGCCAGGCCAGGCCTGCCGCTTGGGCACGGGCCAGGTATTCGCTGACCGTGCTCTGACTAACGTTGGCGCTCCGGGCGATCTGCCGCTGGCCGAGCTTCTGCTCGAAGTGCAGCCGGAGAATCTCTTTCACTTTTCGCATGGACTTCCTCCTTCTGGGCAACGTGAATCCGCCCTCCTGGGGCGGACCATCGTAGCCGGTGGTTTCAGTCCAGCGCTGCCCGATCCGGGTCGATTCTCCTTTGAAAGCGATCAGTGTTTCTCCCATTTCGATCACCGT
>DATNLV010000345.1:0-13927 GCA_035602665.1 Bryobacteraceae bacterium
CGCCGCTGCAACTGGCGTCGGCGATTGGCGGCCTGGCGATGGGAGGGGTGTGGTACAAACCGCACCTGGTGAAATCGGAGCAGCCGGAACACCGGATCGGGAAGGTCGACGCGGCGAACGTGCAGAAGGTCATTTACGGAATGTGGGGCGTGGTGAACGAAGGCGGAGGAACCGGCGGACGGGCGCGGCTGCCGGGAGTGAGCGTGTGCGGCAAGACCGGTTCGGCGCAGCGGCTGTCGAACGAGGCCGTAAAGGCGGGCCACAAGCTCAAGGACAACGCCTGGTTCGTCGCGTTCGCGCCGTGCGAGGCGCCGGAGATCGCGATCTCGGTGTTGTGGGAGGGTGGCGAGCACGGTATGCTGGCGGCGCCGGTCGCGAAGGACGTGCTCAAAGCTTACTTCGACAAGAAGGCCCGCGAGGCGAAGGCGCAGGCAGTGGCGGACATGAACAAGGCGATGCCTCCACTGCTTCCGTCGATGCCGGACCCGAAGGAAGAAGAAAAGCCCGAAGCGCCGGAGCAACAGGAATAGGTAATGGTGCCTTTCTTTCCCATCCGTGTTCATCCGCGTTCATCCGTGGCCAACAATGTTTTGGAGGTTCGCAGACACTAACCATGGCGCGATACCGTTCCATACGCGATCTGGACTGGCCGCTGCTGATCATCACGCTGGTGATCTGCGGGATGGGTATTCTGCAGATCTACAGCGCCGCCCATGAGACGGTGTGGAGCGACGCCTGGTGGAAGCAGACGCTGTGGGTGCTGGCCGGCGTGGTGATCATGTGGATCATGGCCAAAGTGGATTACCACACCCTGTTGAGCCGGGCGTTCGTGTTCTATGGGCTCTCGCTGGGCGGTCTGGTGCTGGTGCTCGCGATCGGCGGGAAGGTGTTCGGTTCGCGGCGTTGGATCTCGGTGGGGGGATTTCATCTCCAGATATCGGAATTCGTCAAAACGGTGATAATATTGCTGGTAGCCCGCTACCTGACGGAGCTGAAGACCGATCGGGTGGAGGGCCGTGACCTGCTGAAATTGGGCGGGTTAGTGTTGGTGCCGATGCTGCTGGTGGCGAAGCAGCCGGATTTGGGTACAGCGCTGTGTTACATTCCCATCCTGGCGATCGGCGTCTTTCTGGCGGGTTTGCGGTGGCAGTACCTGGTGACTCTCGCCGTGATTCTGACGCTGGTGCTTCCGGCCGGCTGGGTGTTCGTCCTGAAGGATTACCAGAAAGCTCGCCTGGTAACGTTTCTGGATCCGGGGCGCGATCCGCGCGGGTCCGGCTACCAGGTGATTCAGTCCAAGATCGCGGTAGGCGCCGGAGGAATGTGGGGCAGGGGCGTGACCCGTGGCACCCAGACGAAATACCGCTTCCTGCCGGTGCCGCACACGGATTTCATTTTTTCGTCGTTCGCCGAGGAGCACGGATTTGTCGGTGTCGTAGTGATGCTCGGCTTGTACTTCGTTCTGTTGATGCAGATTGTCCAGAACGCCCAAATGTCCCCCGATCGAGCGGGGATGTACATCTGCATGGGCGTATGCGCGTTGTTGCTGTTTCACGTTCTGGTGAACATCGGGATGGTGGCGGGCCGGATGCCGGTGACCGGTATTCCTCTTCCGTTGATGAGTTACGGCGGCTCGAACGTCCTGTCGTTTTTCCTGATGCTGGGCCTGGTGAATAGCGTCAGGCTGCAGCGGTTTGTGAGTTGATCGTGCTACGGCCCGCAAGGCGGGCGAACTAGCGGCCGATCGTAGTTCGGCAAAGAGATTGAGGTTGGCGAAGGGTTCGGTTCGATAAGATTTCGAAGGCGTCCGAGCGGGCCGCGTGGGATGGTTCCCGGCCCGGCGGGCGACTTTGGTCCGGCGCCGATGTCAGAGCCTTTGGCTCCATCCGCCGGGCGATACAAGATATTTGCCCTGCCTCAGTTTCCCGAACGGGCTACGCTCGCCGCGGATAAGCGGAGAGACCCAAATGGGAAAAGAGCTAGTCATCGCTTCCAACCGCCACGAAACCAAAGTGGCGATTCTCGAAGAAGACCAGTTGGTGGAGGTCGTCTTCCAGCGCGCCAACGAATACTCGCTGGCGGGCAGCATCCACAAAGGGCGCGTCACGCGCGTGTTGCCGGGCATGCAATCGGCGTTCGTCGATATCGGCCTGGAGCGCGACGCGTTCCTGTACGTCTCCGACTTTTTCGAAGACAACGAAGAGTACGACAAGATCGCGGGTGCGGCCGAGGACAAGGCGATCAAAGGGGACCGCGTTCCGGAGCGGGTTCCGGATCGGGTTCCTGAGCGGGTTGTCGAGCGCGCGCCGGAGCCCCGGCCCGTGGAGCCCGTGGCGGTGGAGCCGCCACTGCCTCCGGCGCCGGACAGACCCGTGGCGGCCAACGAGCGACCCGAAGACGCGGACCGCGACCGGCGCGGGCGCAGGTCGCGCCGGCGGCGCGCGCGAGGGCGGGGGTTCCCGGAGTCCAAGTACGCGAGCTTCCGCGAGGAGCAGCCGCAGGCGGCCGTCGAAGCCCCGGCTGCGGTGGTGGCGGAGCCGGAGTCCGAGTCTGAATCGGCCCCCATGCCGGCATCCGAGTTTTCGGTTCTGCCGGGGGAATCGCTTGCCAAGTACTCGCGGGTGAGCGGGGACGAGGCGGGGGAAGAGGCTCAGGTTCCCGAAATCGTGGTGAGAGGCGGAGGGAGCCAGGAGACAGGAGACGGGAGACAGGAGGTCGGCGAGGCCGAAGCGCAGGAGGAGGCTCAGTTCCCCGTACCCGTGCTTGTCGCCGAGCCTGAAGCGCGGGAAGAGGCGCCGGTGGCCGCAGAGCCTGTGCCGGAGTCTGAGCCCGCTAGCGAAGCGGTCGAGCCGGTGGCGGTAGTCGAGGCCGAGGCCGAGCCCGCCGCGGTCGAGGCGGTCGAACCGGTCGAGCCGGAGGTGGCAGTCGAAGCCGAAGCGGAGGCCGAGCCCGCCGCGATCGAGGCGGTCCAACCGGAGGCAGTCGAATCCGAGGAACCTGCCGCCGAGGCGATCTCCGAACAGGTGGCCGAGCTGCCCGAGGGCGTCATCCCCGATCAGATCGAGGCGGAGGGGAACGCTGTGGCGGAGGAACTCTCAGAGCCCGGCGATGCGGGCGAGGAGGCAGAGGCCGGTCCGGAGGAAGAAGGAGTCGAGCCGGCCAGGACGCCGGTTAGCCTTACGGCCACACTGCGCGAGCAAGGCTATCGCTACATGCACCGCGTTTCGCGCCGGATGCGGCGCAAGATGCGGAATGCCGGCGGCCCCGAGGGAGCGGTTGAAGGTCCGGCGGCCGAGCCGGTTGCGGCGCCCGAAGAAGTCTCCGCGCCGAAGACGAACGGCCGCACTCCGGTGCGTGGCGACAAACCGGCGCAGCCCTCCATCACGGAGCTACTTCGCGAGGGGCAGGAGATTCTGGTTCAGATCGCGAAAGAGCCGCTGGGACAGAAGGGCGCGCGCATCACTTCGCACATCGCGCTGCCCGGCCGCTACGTGGTGTACATGCCGACGGTGGAGCACATGGGCGTTTCGCGGAAGATCGCCTCGGACGACGAGCGCATGCGGCTGCGCCGGATTCTGCAGTCGCACCACGCCGGGATGACCGGCGGTTTCATCGTGCGCACGGCGGGCGAGGGCAAGCCGGAGGACGAGATCGCCGCCGATATGCGGTTCCTGTTCAACCTGTGGCTGGACATACGGCAGAAGGCGGAAGCGCGGCGCGCGCCGGCGCTGATCCACCACGATCTGGACCTGGTGCACCGCATCCTGCGCGACCAGATGACGGACACCTTCAAGACCATCTGGACGGACAACGAGGAAGTCTACGAGAGCGTGCTGCGGTTCGTGGAGCGGTTCCAGCCGGGCCTGGTGAGCCGCGTGAAGCTGTACACGCGGGACACGCCGATTTTCGACGCGTTCAACGTCTCGGCGGAGCTGGAGAAGGCGCTGCGGCCGAAGGTGTGGCTGAAGTCGGGCGGGTATATCGTCATCAACCAGACCGAGGCGCTGGTGGCGGTGGACGTGAACACCGGAAAGTTCGTGGGCAAGTCGAATCGGCTGGAGGACACCATCGTCAAGACCAACACCGAAGCGGTGAAGGAGATCGTGCGGCAGATCCGGCTGCGCGACCTGGGCGGCATCATCGTGGTGGACTTCATCGACATGGACGAGCGGAAGAACCGCCAGAAGGTGATGCAGGCGCTCGAAGAGGCGATGCGGTCGGACCGGGCGCCGAACAAGATTCTGCAGTTCAACGATTTTGGCCTGGTGGCGATTACGCGCAAGCGGGTGAAGCAGAGCCTGGAGAGAACGCTGTGCTCTCCGTGTCCCTACTGCGATGGGGCGGGCTACGTGAAGAGCGTGGACACGATCATCGCGGAGATTCTGCAGGAGGCGCAGAAGATCGCCAAGGCGGTGGAGGGCGACGACTGCACTCTGCGGGTGCATCCCGAGGTGGCGAAGGTTCTGAAGTCGAGCAGCAATACGTATCTGGAGGAGCTGGAGGAAATCCTGGGACGGCCAGTGATCATCCACAGCGACGCGCTGCTCCAGCAGGAGAAGTTCGACCTGGTGTGAGGCGCGTGTTACATTTGTGAGGTAGCGCTCACCGGGTCCCGTCGGAGAGATGGCCGAGTGGTTGAAGGCGCACGCTTGGAAAGCGTGTATAGGGGAAACTCTATCGAGGGTTCGAATCCCTCTCTCTCCGCCATCCATCTGAAAATAAGTAAGTTATTCCAAATTCGACATTTAGCGCTGTTCAGATGGATCTCACAACTGGCTGATTGTTAAGCGGTTTGCTTTCAGTGCGCCAAAACGCATTTTCTCTCTCGATATGATTCCCCCTTTCCTTGTTTTTCAATGGCTTGGGATAGTTGAGCTGGTCTTGCGTTGCACGCCGAACAGGTGAAAGGCCGCCAATTGGCCGCGAGAGGTGTTCGCCTGCTCGGTAGCGGCGTATATACCTCATACCTCGTGCAGTCTCTCGGTTCGTATGCCCTGCGACTAGCCAGAGGTTCTGGGATCTGATGACCACATAGGTGTCGACCTGGCAACTGGCCGAACCGAATTCGGTCAACTGGGCGAGGCAGCACGACGCGTTGTGCAGGTGCTCGCCTGGTTGTTGGAGCGTTACGCTCTTGCATCTCGGCTCACGCCGAAGATGCTCGACAGCGGGCGGCCCAGATGTGGTTGCCTGACCGACAGCAAGTCCGCGGCAGGCGCAAACGCTGAGGTCGCCCGACAACGTTAACCTAATCGTTGTCTGATTCAGGGCCAGACGTCCGGGTAACAAGTACTCGTCTGGCTTGTACATCCCTTATTTTCAATGACGTACAGTGGTCCTGTCTGTCCGTACAAGATTGAACTTCGCACCGGATTCGATTCGGATCACTCTTATTGGAATCATGCTCCAGGAGGCACGAGGGTTGGCTCGGGCCACAGCCATTGCCGACGTCGTTCGGATGCCCCCACTCGAGTGGGACTTTGTCTTCCCAGTCGGTCGGGGGGTACGAGTTAGCAGAGGCAGCAAACGTGGACCACAGGAAAGAGCCCAAGGAGTTCGAAGAAGAACTTCCAGGGTACGGACGTGCATTGTGCGTAGCCATCGGTCTGGGGTGTGCAGCAAATGACAGGGAGGAAGCGATGAATTCCATTCATCATTCAAGGTTGCCCAGGGCTGTGCTGACAGGTATCAAAGCCTGCCTCGTCGGCATCGCGGCGGGGCTCCTGCTGACCGGTGGTCCGGCAGCGTATGCGCAAACAATCTTCGCGAATCTATCGGGTACCGTCACGGACGCCAGCGGAGCTGTGATCCCCGGCGCCAAGGTCAGCATTCAAAACGCCGCGACCGGGGCGGTCAGGCCGCTGGTCACCAACGGCGCCGGGTATTTCTCGGCCACGGAACTGCCGACGGGAACCTACAACGTGGCGGCGGAAGCCAAAGGCTTCAAGAAATGGCAGGGCACGGGAATCGTCCTGAACAGCGACGATAACAAGACCGTCAACATTAGCCTGGCGATTGGAGTCACGACCGAAACGGTTGAGGTGAGTGCGAACGCCGCCGAGGTTGCGGTAACCTCTACGGGCGAGAAATCCGATCTGATCTCGTCCAAGGATTTGGAACATCTTTCGCTGGTCGGGCGCAACGCCACGGAGTATCTCAAGATTCTCCCCGGCGCCGCCTTGTCGGCGAACGGCGGCGTGAACAGGCCGGGCTACACCGGCGAGGTGATTGGTATCAACGGCTTTGCCGTGGGCAACAACGCCGGCGGTATGTCCGGAGTGAGCATCAACGGCCAAAGCGGCTTGGGGCTTTCCATCACCCAGGACGGGCAGAATGTGGAGGACCCGGGCGGCCCTGGCTCCGCCACACCGGTCAATCCCAATCCCGACATGATCTCGGAAATGAAGGTGATGACTTCGAACTACGGGGCCGACAACGCCAAAGGCCCGATCGTGATCAGCACCGTCAGCAAGGGCGGAGGCACGGAGTTCCACGGCGACTTCCACATGTACGCCCGCAACGGCGCAATGAACTCGGAAGACGCTTACAATAAGGCTATCGAGAACGACCCGGCGAACGGCTTCACGCCGGGTGAACTCAAGGTTCCGAGCCACTACTACTATCCGGGTTTCACCGTGGGCGGTCCGGTACTCATCCCGGGCACCGGGTTCAACAAAGCGAGGAAAAAGCTCTTTTTCCACGAATCGTTTGAGGCCTACCGGCAGCTCATCGACGGCGGTATCGACCGCTCGTTTGTTCCTACCTCCGCCATGCTGAATGGCGACTGGAGCGCCCTGAGCACGTGGGCCAATAAACCCGGCCGGTTTGCGATGGGCACGCTGCCCACCGCGCCCAGCGCCGGCAGCAACGTCGGGTTCGACATTCGCGCCGCGGCGGGATGCACCATCACCGGTGGCGTGATGTCAGCGGCTTGTATCTCTCCGCTGGCACAACAATACATGAAGGCGGATCTGCCCGCGGCCACTTTGTCAGCTCCGGATGCCAATGGTTTCAACTACATTGCGCCGGTAAGCGAGAGCCAGAACTCCTACCACAACCTGGTCCGTGGCGACCTGAATCTCACGGATAACACCATGATGTACGTGAGTTGGAGCCGGCAGCGGGAAACCGCCAACATGCCACTGGGCCTGTGGAATAACCCGGGCGATTGGACCATTCCCGCCCCCAGCGCCTCGATCGGCAACAACACCTCGGATTTCTATGCGGTGAACTTCACGCACGTCTTCTCGCCGACGATGACGGTGGAAGCGCGCGCGGGTTACACGCACGTCAATTTCCCGACCTCGCCCGCAAGCCCGCAGAACATTCTGCGCGCCGACATGAAGTTCCCGCAGAAGGGCGTTTTCGGAAACCCGGATACGCCGGTAGCCACCACCTGGAGCCAGAGCTTTCCCACTCTCGGCGACGTCGGACACGACTATCATCGGATCATGGGCGCCGTGAAGGGGATACCGAGCGCGGGGGCGGACCTGAGCAAGGTCTTCAGCAGCCACACCGCCAAGTTCGGCTTCTTCTATGAGCACGCCGACAACGCCCAGGACCAGTGGGCTCAGTACATGGGGGTGTATACCTACGGCCCATGGGGCAACATGGCGACGAATAACAACTACGCCGATATGCTGATGGGCCTCGGCTTCAGCGGCTACTACGAACAGGCCCTGACGCCTGCGATCAGCTACAACGTAAACCAGGCGTCCTTCTATGCCAACGATCACTGGAAGGTCAACCGGCGTATAACAGTCGATTACGGCATGCGCTTCGAGCACTTCGGAGTGGCGTACCCCGACGATCAGTGGGGAATGGCGATCTTCGACAAATCGACGTATCAAAACGGGGTCCAGAACTCGGGTATCTCGTGGCATAGCCTTAACGCCAACATTCCGATTTCCGGAGTCAGCAATCAACCGGTGGTCTTCTCGCCTCGATTCGGAGCTGCCATCGACGTGTTCGGGAACGGAAAGACGGTCGTCCGCGGCGGTTGGGGCCAGTACCGCTATGTCAACTACTACGCCCTGCAATCCTCAGCCGCTTCGACCGCGATGGGTGGGGTCAGTTGGAGTTGCGGACAATCCTCGGGGGGCAACCCGCTTGCCAGCAACTGCGACACCTGGGAGCAAGTCGATCTTCACATCAACAATGGCAACGGAGGTTGTGCAGCGGGTGCCAATTGCGCTCCGGCGGTGGTCCTTGGCACGGAGGGGAATTACATGAACTCCTCCATTTCGGTTGTGGATCCGCACAACCACGATACCCCGGTGACTACCAGCTACAGTCTGAATATCGATCAGGCGTTGCCGAAACATCTCATGTTGGAACTTTCCTACGTGGGTAATCACTCCGAGAAGCTTCAGAACGGGGTGAACATCGATGCGGTGCCCGTGGGCGCACTAAGCAACGCGGCACAGTTGGCGGCCCGCTGCCCCGGCAACCCCGATCCGAACAACGGGAGCTGTCAGCAGCAGTTCCGTCCCTACTCGAACTACCAGGGCATCAACACGACCGAGAGCTCGGGGAAGGCGCAGTACGACTCGTTCCAGGCCAGCCTAAACCGCCGTGTCGGCAGCGTCACGCTTGCGTTCAACTACACTTTCTCCAAGTTCCTTCAGACCAGCACCCAATCCGGCGCCTTCGCGGACTATGGCACCCATGAGTACTGGTCCGTCTCCCCCAATGACCGGGCGCATGTCTTCAATGCCGCCTACGTCTACACCCTTCCGAAGCTGGTGCAAGGCAGCCGGTTCTTCGGCGGCGTTGTCAACGGCTGGGAGATCTCCGGAATCACCCAGATCGAATCCGGAGCTCAGCTTACGGCCAACACCGGCGCCAACCTGGGCCTGAACGGTAATTCGGGAGGCGTCGCGCTGGTGGGTAGCCCGGATGTCTCGGCGGCCCCTGTCATCCTCTGCGACCCGACCGCGAACCTGAAGCCCGGGCAGTACGTCAACGGCGCCTGCTTCGGGCTGCCGAGCGCCGGCAACCTCGGCAACACAAGGTTCCCGTACATGGCCGGACCGATGTTCTGGAACAGCGATCTGACGCTGCTCAAAACATTCGCCATCAAGGAGCACCAGAGGCTGGAGTTCCGCTTCTCAGCGTTTAACTTCATGAACCATGCTCTGTTGTCGTTCAACAACGGCGACAACAACCTGAAGCTCAACTTCAATTCTGCGGGCCAACTGAGCAACCTGACGGATACGTCACACGCCTGCCCAGGGCCGGCCTGTTCAGAGTTTGGGTACGCCGACTATCACTACGGACACCGCATCCTCGAACTCGGTGTCAAATACTCCTTCTAGCATGACGCGCCCGGGGCGACGGTTGCCGTCGCCCCGGGCGTTCCTTTTCCGTGCTATCTTCCTTTTGTATTCTTCTTCCGTGCCCTCTCTATTGCCCGTTCTGTTGATCTCGTTCTCAGTGGCTCCGGCGGCTTCCGTTCCGGCCAGCTTTGAGGCGATCGCCAGGCAAGCTGACGCTGCCCGTTCTCAAGACCGCGTGCAGGATGCGATCCGGCTGTACCGCAAGGGCACACATCTGCGTCCGTCGTGGACCGAGGGATGGTGGTATCTGGGCAGCCTGCTCTACGATCAGGATCGCTTTCCCGAGGCAGCCAACGCTTTCCAGCGCCTTCTGGCCACTACCTCGCACCGTGGCCCGGCGCACGCCTTCCTCGGCCTCTGCGAATACGAAGCCGGAAAATACGACGACGCCCTGGAGCAGTTCCGTGCATGGGCCGAGACGGGGTGGCCGGCAACGCCCCAGCTTCGTGATGTCGCGGTCTTTCATTTCGCTCTCCTGCTGACGCGGGACGGGAAATTCGTCGAGTCCCTCTACCTGATGGCTCCGTTGGCGTCGCGTCTCGGTGACAATGCCGAACTTTCCGAGGCTATGGGCCTGGCTTCGCTGCGCATGCCCAATCTCCCCGAGAACTATCCTCCCGATCGGCGGGAGCGCATCTGGCTGGCAGGGAAGGCCGCGTTGTACGCAGCCCAATCTCCCGCGGCCTTCGATCAGGCGGACGAGTTCGCCGCGAGGCTGGAAGAGCGCTACCCCGCTCAGCCGGAAGTGCATTTCTTTCGCGCCACGCTGTACGGATTCGAAGGGAAGAAGTTGGAAGCCGAGCGCGAGTACCGCCAGGAACTGAGGATCGCGCCGAACGATGTTCCTTCGTTGGTCGCGCTCGCCGCACTCGATCTCGAGAAAGCGGAAGTCGCCGAAGCCGGAAACCTGGCGCGGCAAGCGGCCGGCGCCGATCCGAAGAACGCGGAGGCGCATCATCTCCTCGGGCGCGTCTTGTTTGCCAATGGCGACCTGCGCGCGAGCGCGAGCGAGTTGGAGATGGCGAAACGGCTGGCGCCAGATAGCCCGCTCATCCGATCCCATCTGGCGATGGTCTACACCAAGCTGGGACGAACACAGGAAGCGAAGGCCGAGTCTGCTACCTTTCTGACATTGAAGCGGAAGGAAGAGATCATGGCTTCGCCCAAAGACAGACTCGGCGAAGTGCGGGAGAAGGCTCGTTGATGCGTCAAGTGCTGCCGATCGCTTTTCTTGCCGCATGCGCCGTCCCGGCTTCGATGCTTGCAGGGCAGGAATCCTCCGCACCGTCGGGGCGAAGTGTGGATCAACTGCTTCAGGCCGCCGTTAAGGCGCGCGACGAGAACCGCCAGGAAGAGGCCATCGGGCTTTTTCAGCGTGTTCTCTCCGAACAGCCGGAGTCGGAACAGGCCTTGTGGTACCTCGGCACCGTGTTCTACGAAAAAGAGCGATACGCCGAAGCGTGCGGCCTGCTGCGGCAATTCGTGACCATTCGCCCCGATGCGGGACCGGCCTGGGCGCTGCTCGGGCTCGGCGAATTCCGATTGAGGCAGTACCCTCGCGCTCTGGGTCATTTGCAGCGCGCCATGGCGCTGGGCATGGGAGACCGCAAAGAGCTTGTGCAGGCGGTGTTCTATCACGTCGCAGTCCTGCTCTCGCGGGCGGAACGGTTCGACGACAGCATGGATATGCTTCTGAAAATGCTTGCATCCGGTCCGACGAACCCGGCGCTCGTCGAGCCCGCCGGGCTTGCCGGCTTGCGGTTGCCACTCCTGCCCGCGGAGGTAACGCCGGACCGTCGCGAGCTGGTCAATCTTGCCGGCCAAGCCGTGCTGGCCCTGCAAACGCAGCACTACGAAGAAGCCGAATCGGCATTCAGGCGGCTTGCGTCGGTGTATCCGAATGAGCCCGGCGTTCATTTCCTCTACGGCGCATATCTCATGGAGTTGCATCCGGACGATAGCGTGCAGGAGTTCGAACGCGAACTGGAGATTTCCCCCTCGCACGTGCTCGCCAGGATACGGCTCGCGGAGCATCTGATCACACAGCGTGATTTCGACCGTGCTCTAGCACTCGCCCGGCAATCCATCAAGCTTGACCCAAAACGCGCATCCGCTCATATGCTCGCAGGAGAGGCCTTGCTGGGGGCGGGCAACGCCGGCGATGGTCTCAAGGAACTCGAAACGGCGCGCGAATACGACCCCGGCGTTAGCAGGATCCACTGGGATCTGCTTCGAGCCTACGCCGCCGCCGGGCGCAAAGAAGACGCAGAGCGGGAGAAGCGTGAGATTGAGAAGCTTCACCGTGCCGAATCGACGCGCCCAGGTAACCTGTGATGGCAGACCGGACTCGAAAAGGCGTTGCTTCCCTGGCGGGGCTGCTTGCGTTCCACGCTGGAGCGTTTTCCCAGGAGCCGCCCGCTTCCCCCATCCATTTTTCGCCCCGCCCTATCGCGTTCTCGCTCGACAGCAGCGAGACTCCGCAGCGGCACGCGCCTGAGACCATGGCGGGAGGGGTGGCGGTCTTTGACTACGATCGCGATGGCAGGCCGGACATCTTCTTCACAAATGGTGCGGATATCCATACCCTCAAGAAGAGCTCGCCCAAGTACTGGAACCGCCTCTTCCACAATAACGGCGACGGCACATTCACTGACGTAACGGAAAAGGCAGGCCTCGCGGGGAGCGGGTTCGATACCGGCGTGGCGATCGGCGACTACGATAATGACGGGTACGAAGACATCTTCGTGGCCGGGGTCTACCGGAACACGCTCTATCACAACAACGGCGACGGTACATTCACCGACGTCACCGAAAGGGCGGGGCTGGCCCATCCCGACAAACAGTACGGGCCGCTCTGGTCGGTAACAGCCGCATGGGTCGACATCAATAACGATGGCCTGCTCGATCTGTTCGTGGTCAACTATCTGTCATGGGACGGCACGAAGGAGCCCGACTGCAAATACGCTGGGAAGCCCGAGTATTGCCATCCGAAGTTCTACAAGGAACTGCCGAGCCAGCTCTTCCTGAACAACGGCAACGGCACGTTCACCGACATCTCTCAGCAAGCCGGCATCCGGGCTCATCCGGGAAAGGGAATGTCCGTTGGGATCGCCGACTACGACAACGACGGCCTGCCCGATATCTTCGTCACCAATGACAAGCTCTTCAACTTCCTTTTCCACAACAAAGGCCACAACCACTTCGAGGAAGTTGGATTCGAACTCGGAGTCGCTTTGCCTGAGAACGGCAACCTGATATCCGGCATGGGATGCGATTTCCGCGATTTGAACAACGACGGTTATCCGGATATCGCCCTGGCTGCGCTTCAGAACGAAACCTTCCCGATCTATCAGAACGTCTCAGGAACGGCGTTTCAAGAGGTCACGGCGCGAAGCAGAATGACCATCCTCAGCAACCCCATGTCAGGGTACAGCGTCAACATTGACGACTTCGACAACGACGGTTGGAAAGACATCTTTATCAGCCGCGGAGACGTAGCTTCTCCCAACATGGCGGACCGCGTTCATGTGGACCAACCCAACACCGTGTTTCGCAACCTGCGCGGGACATGGGCCGCCCTCACCGAGGAAGCCGGCTTCGCCGCGTTGCCGCCGCGCAGGCATCGCGGCGCCGCGGTGGGGGACTTCAATGGCGATGGAAAGCTCGACATCGTTGTCACTGCGCTTAGCGCTCCCGCGGAGATCTGGATCAACGACAGCCCGGGGGACAATCACTGGCTTGAGCTTGCCCTCCAGGGAGCGAAGAGCAATCGCGACGGCATCGGCGCCCGGATCAAGCTGACGGCGGGCGGCAAAACGCAATTCAATCACATGACGACGGCAAGCGGCTATGCTTCCTCGAGCGCTGTGCCTGTTCACTTCGGCCTCGGAGACGCGCGCGTTGCCGACGAGATCGAGATTCGCTGGCCATCCGGAACTGTTCAGACGCTCAAGAACGTGGCCGCCGACCAGGTATTGAAGGTGAAAGAGCCCCGGTGATATTCGGATTTCAAAGCTCCAACTACTCGATTGGGCCTCCTCACGCCCCCTCGACGAGCGCGCGTATCCAGACGGCTCCTCAAGCGATGTCGAACTCGCGGCCATTCGTTCCGTGTCTGTGCTTTCTTCTGGTTTTCGTTCCCCTGTCTTCGTCCGAAGTCGCGGGCGAGCAAACGGCCCCAGCCCCGTCATCCAGGCGGGTTGACTTGTCGGTTTTCGGGTATACGGGCGCGTCCCGGTTCGGTCGATTCGCAACCAATAAGTTCAGCCTCAGCCTGAACTTTGTCGATACCGATCACGTGCTCTTCACGTTCGCGGAGCCGAAACTGTTAGTTCGCCTCCCGGACTGCCCACCCACGCACTCCGACCATGTAATTCACGCTGTCGTGATGGATGTTCGCGACAACCGGGTGACGGCAGCGGCCGACTGGTACATGCACGATTTCAGGAGCTACTTGTGGCCTCTGGGTAACGGGCGGTTCCTGGTACGCCGGCTGAACAGCATTTTCCTGGTTGGTCCCGACCTCCGTGAGAAGCTGCTCTTCACCTCGGCGAGTGAATTGCTCTGGTGCGGAGTGACGGCGGACAGGA
>DATNLV010000352.1:0-3345 GCA_035602665.1 Bryobacteraceae bacterium
TGGTCGCCACGAGCACGGACGGCTCCGTTTCTTCCGCCACGTGGTCGTTCACCACAATGGCGCCGCCGCCCGCCGCGCCGGTGCTCAACGCGCCCGCCGACGGCGTCTCGGGCGTAGCGCTCTCGCCCACTCTGACGTGGACCGCTTCGCCCGGCGCGACGGACTATGACGTCCGTTTCGGAACGGCATCGCCGCCTCCGAGCATCACCACCACGACCGGCACCAGCTATGCGCCCGGGCTGCTGGCCGGGGGGACAGTGTACTACTGGCAGGTGGCGGCCAGGAATGGCAGCGGCTCGTCCGCCTCCGCAACCTGGTCGTTCACAACTCAGCTGGCCGCGCCGGTTCTCGAATCCCCAGCCAACGACGCCATCGACGTCTCTGTTACACCCATGCTCACCTGGAGCCCGTCGGCGGGCGCGGCTTCGTACGATGTGTACTTTGGAACGCAGGCGTCGCCGTCCCTGGCGGGCAACACGGCCACGGCCAGCTTCGCCCCCGGCACTCTGAGCGCCGGCACGCTGTACTTCTGGCGCGTGGAGGCGAAGGACGGCCACGGCGGCGCGAGCACGTCCGGGATCTGGTCGTTCACGACGCCGTTCTCGCAGCAGTTGGAAGGGGCGCTTCGGTTTGTCAGCGTGCCTCCCTGCCGCATCGTGGACACGCGCTTAACCGAGGGCCCCTTCGGTGGACCCACACTCGAAACGGCCTCCGAGCGCGCATTCGCGATTCCGCAGAGCGCCTGCTCCATTCCATCCGGCGTGCAAGCATACTCGTTGAACGTCACGGTGGTGCCTAACGGCCGGCTCTCGTACCTGGCGTTGTGGCCGACGGGCGAAACCAGGCCCGGAGTATCGACTTTGAACTCCTGGGGCGGGATCGTGGTCGCCAACGCCGCGATTGTGCCGGCCGGAGCGGGCGGGGCGGTGAGCGTTTTCGCCAGCGACGAGACGGATGTCATCGTGGACATCAACGGCTACTTCGACGATTCGTCCGGCCCGGCCTCGTACTCGTTCTATCCGGCCACGCCCTGCCGTGTGGCCGATACGCGCGGAGCCGCGGGCCAGTTCGGCGGTCCGGAGATGGACGGCGACAACCCGCGGGACTTTCCCATTCCGCTGGGTGCCTGCTCCGTTCCCTCGGCAGCGCGGGCGTATTCTTTGAACGTCACGGTCGTACCGTCGGGATACCTGGGGTTCCTTACCACCTGGCCGACGGGCCAGCCGCGGCCCAACGCCTCAACCCTGAACTCCTGGACTGGCAAAGTGGTGGCCAACGCGGCTATCGTTCCGGCGGGGACCAACCAATCGGTTTCGGTGTATGCATCGAATCCGACCGACCTGATCCTGGATCTCAACGGCTACTTCGGTGCGCCGGGGAGCGCGGGGGCTTTGAACTTCTATCCGGTGGCGCCCTGCCGCGTGGCCGATACGCGGTACGGCACGCCGCCGTTCGGTGGGCCGGAGATGGAGGCGCAGGAAACGCGGACGTTCCCGATTCCAGCCAGCGGCTGCAACATACCGTCGACAGCGGCAGCGTATTCGCTGAACGTGACCGTGGTTCCCGATGGCGTGCTCTCCTATCTGACGGCGTGGCCGACCGGTTCGGCGCGGCCGAACGTGTCGACCTTGAACTCTTTCGACGGCGCGGTGGTGGCGAATGCAGCGATTGTGCCGGCGGGGACGAGCGGGGCGATCAGCATCTACGTAACGAACCCCGCGCACGTGATTCTCGACATCAACGGGTACTTCGCGCCATAGGGTTCGTTGCGGCACGCTGGCCTATCCGAATCCGCGTTCAATGTTCGAGAAGGTCATCGGGCGCGTGAACAACGCCGGGGTCAAAACGTGGAAGCCACTGCTGGACGTCACCGAGGAGGAATGGGACTTGCCGGTTCTTGGGCAATTGTGGGTAGTGCGCGACGGTAGGTGTGTAACTCCCGGCACTCCCAGCAACCAGGGATCTGTAAGTTGGACATTGTAGAACGCCAGCGAGCGTTCGAATCCACTAAATGGTCTGGTCGGAGTAAGCTACGCCTAGTTGTCAGGTGGGCCATGCTGAGTTACTGCCGACTGCAACATTACTCTTGAAAGGCGTGACTTCTGGGCGCGCTTATTGGGTCGTTGGTCGAGGCGAGACTAACTCGGCGGCTTTGCGCAGACGCTTGGGGCAGACTAGTCACTAGCCGCGCTTGGAGACTCACCCTTCGGGAAGGTGGCGCTGGAGCCAGTTTAGCTTTGCCTCTCTTTGCTTACCCACAGCTAGCAAAATAGCGCATTGTTAAACCGGCGTGCAAGTTTAAGACAGGCGGGAGAGCCTAGCCTGGAGTTCGCATGGCGGGAGGAAGCGAGGCGGAGTGGGCGGTGGCACACGCTCCGGCGCCCGCGGGCGAGAGCTGATCTCTGCGCGATGTGGGAACGGGAAAGAGGACTAAGAACGCCCGCGCTGGTTCTTTCGGCGAGCGATCAGGATAACCGCACCGAATCCCAACAGGCCAAGAGTCGCGGGCTCCGGAACCGTTGAGGCGATCACCACGATGCCGCTCATGGCGGTGTACTGGTTGCTGCCGCCCGCCGAGATTAGTAGCGATTCTCCCGCCGGAGATCCGGTACAGCCTGAGTAAGTTTCCATGCAGAAGTAGTTCATGCCGGAACCGATGGTGGGGTTCTGAAACAAGTAGAAGCCGCTGACGCTGAGATCGGTGAAATCGAATAGCAATTCCGTCGGCGTGGCGCTGAGATCGTTTCCGAACGCATCGAGTTGTGAGTTATTGCCGCTCAACGGTCCAAGGAGGTCGAACGTGCTGGAGCCATTGTTCAATAGCAGGTTCCAGTCGAGAATGTTGGCCGTACTAAGGGTCCCGATGGTCCCATCGGTCTGAATCGTTCCCCATATACTTCCGGCTCCCACTGCGTTGTTGATGTTGTAAACCGATCCAGCGCTGGCGAGGGCAGTTCCCAATAGCGCGAGCATCAACAGTCTCACGAACATGCGAGACGATACTCTCATGTGACGACCTCCTCATCTGCCCTGTTCCGGGTCAGGTCAGCATTGATTCTGGCACTGTAAGAGCGGGTTGTCCATACAAAGCCGCAATCAGAAGAGACCAGTCGGTACCAGAGCGGTACTGGGGGTACCAAGCGTCGCAGGGGGCTGAGCAAGTACCGGACGTACGCACGTTCCGCGCTCCGGGTGCGCGTTCTGACCTAGCTACTTCCTGGCGCAAAAAGCATTTTTGGGCCCAAAGCGCTCCCAGACCGGCCTGACAGTGTTGATCGCGTGAATGCGAAAAGGCCCGTCGGGATGACCGATGGGCCTTGGGAAAGTTAGTCGAAAGTCAGCCGC
>DATNLV010000353.1:0-10611 GCA_035602665.1 Bryobacteraceae bacterium
TGGACGGAAGGGGATTTGTTAGCAGCCTCCCGATCGATGTTCCTATGAAGGCCCTGATTTGATGGGAAAGGCCGCGCAGCGGCATCGGTTTCGCCCACCCGCCATTGCTCCGATTTCGAGGAATGGGATTTCACGGGACCCATTTTCGGCGTATACTGGCGGCGTGCCTTCAGCCAAACTGGTTTTTGCCATCCTATTGTCCTGGTTTTCCAGTTGCGCTTCCGCGCAAACGCTGAACGGAGGCCAGAATCCCATCTATGTGGCGACACCCGTTTCGATTCAGATTGTGAATCCTGCGACTAATGAGATTGTTGGAAGAATCCCGTTTGGCGCATACAACCTGACTTTCAGTCCGGACGGAAGACTGGGGTACGCCGCACGGAGCACCCTTGGCGTACAGATTGTCGACTTGCAGACAAGACAAGCGATCGATTCCATCGAGGGCGATTGGGTCATCGAGGCTGTGGCCGCGGCGCCCGACGGTGCTCGCCTCGCGATGATCGACAACTACTCCCGGTCAGTTCTCATTGTGAACTTGGGAACAAAACAGGTCTCGGCCACGATCCCTGTCGGCCTTCAGCCTGGCGCACTCGCTTTCACACCGAACGGCCGCAAGCTCTACGTCGCCGATCACGACGACGACGCCCTGAATCCACGGGTCTACGTGATTGACGGCCGGTCGTTAGCCATCGTCGGCAGCATTCAGGTGCCGAACTATCCTACGGAGATCGCTATGGCTCCGGACGGCGAAAGAGCGTACGTGGTTTGCAGCATGAGTTCCGAAGCTAGCGCGCTGGTGATCATCGACATCCGAACGGATCGCGTTGTCGGGAGCATCTCCCTTCCAGCTGGAGCTACGAACATCTCCATCGATCACCAGGAGCATTACGGGTACGTTTCCCATGGCGGTTCCTCCGGAGCCGGAATCTCGATTGTGTCGCTGCGCACGAATACGCTCATCACGACAGTGCTCACCGGCGATCAGACCTACGGCGCCACCGTGTCGGAAGACGGTGACTTTGTCTACGCATCCCTGATCGGCGCGCAGAGGCTGATTGTCCTCGACACCGCCACCAGGCAGATCGTCGGTTCGCAGCCTCTGGATGGCTTTACGGTACACACCGCCACTCCGGGGGCACCTGGCCCGGCGATCCGATTGGCAAGTTGTGTTGTCAGACATGGTGGGCGCTCATTCACCGCTCACTTCAGTTATTGGAATGATACCGGTTCAGCCTGGAGCATTCCGGTAGGGGACGGCAACGCTGTCTCGCCCGGACCGCTCAACGTGGGCCAACCGGTGGAGTTCCACCAGTGGCGCGAGCCGAACGCCTTCAGGCTGGAGTTCGATGGGACTCCGGTGAAATGGGCAGTGGCCAGTCCGAGCGGAAGCACTTACTGGACCACGGCGTCCGATCGATCACCCATGTGCAGGTGAGCTGTCGGCCTTGCATTCCAGCCGCTGGCCTCGAGCCCAGCAACCGCTGAAGCGATTAGCTGAGATGGGACAGATTGCCAGGTCCTCGATCGGCGACCGTGAGGCACGTTAGTGACGTTTCACGCCATTCATAGTTCAATAGAATGATGACCCGGGTCATTGCATCCCTCTTCCTTGTCGCTGTCGCCTTCGCTGGAGACCCCGAATGGCCGGGTTTTCGCGGGCCCTCCTCCAACCCCTCCGCCGCCGGCTCCGATCTGCCCGACAGGTGGTCGAAAACTTCCAATCTGGAATGGACCGCGACTCTTCCCGGACTCGGCTGGTCGTCCCCGATCGTCGCCGGCAGGAACATCTTTCTCACCACCGTCACAACCGACGGCAAGGCGAAACAGCCACAAGCCGGCGCCAACTATTCCAACGATTACGCCGCTGAACTTTCGAAGCAGGGTCTCTCGGACAACGAAGTCACGGATCGCCTGAACGCGCGCGATTTCGAACTTCCCGGCGAAGTGGCGCTGCATTATCTCCTTTATTCCATCGATTTATACTCCGGCAAGATCAACTGGACGCGCGAATTCCATTCAGGTCACCCTCCAGGGGGCCGTCATCGCAAGAACAGCTTCTGCTCGGAGACCCCGGTCACCGACGGCAACCGCGTATACGTGTACATCAATAACCTCGGCCTGTTCGCCTACGATCTCGACGGCAACAAAGTCTGGAACACCCCGCTCGAGAACTTCCCGACGATCTACGATTTCGGCACGGCCTCTTCGCCCACTCTGGTCGATGGCCTCGTCATCGTCCTGAACGACAACGAGAAACAGCAATTCATCGCGGCATTCGACAAGAACACCGGCAAGCAGGTGTGGCGCACGAATCGCTCGATTCACGTCCCAGGCTCCGATCGCCAGACCGGCTGGTCGAGCCCTTACGTGTGGAAGAGCGGCGGGCGCACCGAGATCGTCACCATCGGCCCTGGCATCGCCATCAGTTACGATCTCGAGGGCAAGGAACTGTGGCGCCTGGGCGGGATGTCCGCCTCGCCGATCCCGAGCCCTTTCGCCTACGACGGCCTTTTGTATCTCAACGGCGGAGCCGGCAAAGCCCTCGCGGCGATCAAGCCTGGCGCGAGCGGCGACCTGACCACGCCGGACGACGCTAAGCTCAACGATTTCATTGCCTGGCTTCAGCCCAAAGCCGGGACCTATCTGCCCACCGAACTGGCCTATGACGGTGGGCTCTATGTCCTCACCCACACCGGCGTCCTGACGCGCTTTGACGCGAAGACGGGCGCGCAGTCCTACAAAGCTCGGATTGGCGAAGGCGGCGATTTCACATCATCGCCCTGGGGATACAACGGTGAGATCTTCTGCATGAACGAAGAAGGCACGACGTTCGTGATCCGCGCCGGCGTCAAATACGAATTGCTCCGTTCCAACGACCTCGGCGAAATGGCGCTGGCGACGCCGGCCCTGGTTGGTGGCCGGCTGATCCTGCGCACGGAGAATCACCTCTACTCCATCCGCAACGCCCCGGCGACAGGCGCCGCCCAAAAACCGCATTGACCGCGCTAATAACGTCCTTCGAGCAAGGCCCGGGGGCCGTCGATGTGGGTCATCGGCTTTGGCGGATCGTTGTGATAAACCAAAGTCCAATGCGCGCCGTACCGGTTGGCATTCAACTTCTCCTCGGACAGCAGTTCCGTCTTGACGCCAATCACGACAACCACGTCAAGTTGGTTGCGTTGCGCATGCGTCAGCCGGTTGAGAATGTGATACACGTTGTAGCCGCCGCCCGAGAATCCGTAGAGTGCGGAAATGGTGGGGTCGGTAAGAAACTCGTGTAAGGCCCTTTGCGTCTGCGGGCTATGCTCTCCGGTCTCGCCCGAGACATCCAGCACCCGGCCGGTGCAGTTCCATTTGGTCGCGTATTGGAGCGCGGACTGTTCGTCCAATGCTCCACGCGGGTACTTCGGCCAATACTTGAGGTTGGTGATACCGCGTAAGATCAGCATGGTCCCAGGCATAGCTTGGTCATCCCTCTATGGCATCGATTGTAGCTCGTCGATAGGCGATGGTGGATGGTCGATGGCCGATCGTGGCCTTGCGCCATCGGCCATCCACCATCGGCCATCGACTGGTTTAATTCGGATCGCCGTCGTGGGCGGCTGGGCCATTTCCGCGCAGGACAAGTACAGCCTGAAAGTGCCGAATGGGCTCGCGCTCGCTGAGTTCAGAGGATACGAGGCGTGGCAGCTTGTCTCCATCAGTCGGGACGGGGACCATATTGCCGCGATCCTCGCCAATCCGGTCATGATCAAGGCCTACATGGCCGGCGTTCCCGCTAACGGCAAGCCTTTCCCCGACGGCGCCAAAATGGCGAAGATCCATTGGATCCCGAAAAAGATGGAGACGTTCCCTGCCGCGACGGTGCCGGGCATCCAGCATGACGTCGATTTCATGGTGAAGGACAGCGCGAAGTTCGCGGATAGCGGCGGGTGGGGATGGGCTGCGTTCGAGTATGACGCCGCGTCCGATACGTTCAGGCCCGGCACCACGGCTGACAAGCCGCCGCAGGCGAACGACGCCAAGTGCGGGCTCGCGTGCCACACCGCCGTGAAGACAAGGGATTACGTTTTCACGGAGTACGGGCACAGGTGAAGTCCGGCCAGCTCCGGCCCGCCGTTCAGAAGATCGGCTTCAGGACCATGCGGCCGTACGCGATGAACGCCGTGAGGAGGCCCAGCACGCCGCTCAAGATGATGGGCGTGATCTCGCGGTACCTGGCGTGCACCCAGATGAACACCAGGCTCTCGATGGCCAGGGCCGTGGCGGCCACCACCGTGAGCTCCGGCTGCCAGTGGAAGGCGGCGGGGACGATCACCCCGACCGCGCAGACGAGTTCGAGGATGCCGAGGCCCGTCCAGGCTTTCCGCGGCAGCGCACCAAAGGACGGGACCCCCTCGCTTACCTTGTCGAACATGAAGACCTTCATGACGCCCGACGCTACGTAGAGGAGCGCGGCGAGGACCTGCAGAACCCACAATAGGATGTTCATGGTGTGCCTTGTCCCGGTTGCCCGAGCCGTCGGCCTCGACAGCGGCCGCGGCCGGGCGGCAGAGCGGGAGAGGCGCCGCCCGGCGGCGGGAGCAAGTCGGGAGCCTAGGCGTGGGAGGCGTGGTGGCCGTGGGCCCGTTCGAGGTTCTCACCCACGGCGCTCCAGTCCAGGTTCTTGAAGAAGGTGTCGATGTAGCTGGCGCGCGCGGTGCCAAAGTCCAGATAGTAGGCGTGCTCGTAGACGTCGAGGGCGACGATGGGCGAGGCGTTCCAGACCGGGAAGGAATTCTGGGCGTCGCCGGCGTAGTTGAACAGGTAGTTCCAGTCCTGGTCCCAGGCGGTCCAGGCCCAGCCGCGGGACGCGATGCCGGTGGCCTTCAGGTCGGCCATCCACTTCTCGACCGAGCCGAAGGATTTTTCGAGCGCGCTCTTGATCTCGGCGGGGGGCTCGCCGCCCTTGCCGCCCAGGTGGCCGAAGTACAGCTCGTGGTTTTTGACGCCGCCGATGGCGAAGGTGAGATCGACCTTGAGGGAACGGATATCGCTGAAGACCTGATTGGCCGAGGCACGGTCCACCGCGTCCAGCTTTCCCATGACCTCGTTGTACTTGTTGACGTAGCCTTGATAGAGCTTGTAGTGCTCTGTCATGGTCCGGGCGGAGATGCCGTCCAGATCCTTCATGATGGTGTCGAATTTCTTGGCTTCTATTTTATGGGGCATCCTTGATTACTCCTCTGAGCGTCTCTGGATTGGATGAAGATTGGGCGGGAGAGGTTGCGGGGGATTGGGGGCGGGTCAGGGTTCCAGGCGGCGGAGGGTGGCCAGGACCACGTCGCCTACCACTTGCAGGCTGGCGGCGCTCAGCTTGTCCATGGTGTCGCGGTCGGTGTGCCACCAGGAGTTGTCGGGGCCGTAGTCGAAATCGATCAGATCCACCGCGCTCACGCCGGCCTTAATGAAGGGGATGTGGTCATCTTCGAGCGAGCCGGGAACGGTGGAGAAGTGGTTGCCGAGGCCCAGTTGGCCGGCCGTCTCCCAGACCAGGCGCCGCAACCAGTCCGTGGAATTGCCGTCGTTGACCAGACTGAGGTCCCGGTCTCCGATCATGTCGACGTTGATGAGCGCTTTGATCCGGGAAATCGTTCCGTCCGTGGCCCAGCGGGCGGCCAGCTGCCGGCTGCCGTAGGTGCTATCCG
Source organism: Bryobacteraceae bacterium (assembly GCA_035602665.1). Taxonomy (GTDB): domain Bacteria; phylum Acidobacteriota; class Terriglobia; order Bryobacterales; family Bryobacteraceae; genus DASWZN01. The sequence goes on from DATNLV010000353.1 coordinate 5,688, forward strand.
TATCGGACCACTCGGCGATGGCTTCCTCGCCATCCAGCCACACCAGGTAGATGTCGTTCTTGTGGGGCAGGCGGCTCACGACCCGGGCCATCTCGAGCAGGAAGCCGGCGGAGGAGCCGCCGTCGTTGGCGCCCAGGAAGGTGGTCCCGGGGATCGACTTGGTGTCGTAGTGGCCGGTGATGACCACGATCTGGCCGGAGGTGCCGGGGAACCGGGCGACGATGTTCCGCATCGCGACGGGGCCTAGGGGTGTCGAAGCACGGAACGGGTCGTCGGTTACCTCGCAGCCCAGCGGCTTCAGCTCCGCGTGGATGAGGTCTTGCAGCTTTCGGTTGGCCTCCGATCCGGCGGGGCGCTGGCCGAAGGAAACGGCTTTGCGGGTGAACTCGAGGGCGGCGGTTCCGCTGAAGGCCGGAGGTTTTGCGGGGGGCGCGGCTGAGGCGAAGGCAACGGCCAGTAAGAAAGCAACGGCGGGTCTGGAGACCCGCTGCAGGCGTGGACGCCTGCCCCACAGTAAGGGAGAGCCAGTCATGTTTTCTTGCGGGCCTCGATCATTACAGTGGAGCCTGCCCGGCAGGCGGCCTCGAGTAGTGTGAACGGCAAAGCGGCCGCCATAAGACCGCACCACAGCAAGTGCTTGACTAGTTTCACGGCTGGCCCTTCCAGCGTACCGCGCGCCCGCCGCACCGCGGGAGCGAGCCAGGGGGCCAGGCTCATCGCCAGACTGGCCGGGTTGTCGCGCAGCGAGAAGTGCTTCCGCCTCAGGATCTCAAAGCCGGCCGCCTGCAGCAGGGACTCCAGGTCGGAGGCGCGGAAGTTGATGCGATGCCGGGGAACGTCCAGGCCGCTCCAGTTCTCCCCGAGCAGCAGGAACTCCCAGCAGGCGGCGTTGGGGGCTTGCAGAATCAGCCGGCCTCCCGGGCGCAGCAGCGCGTACGCGGCTTCGATCGACGCCACCGGGCTGTCCAGGTGCTCGAGTACCTGAAGCATGGCGATGGCGCGGCAACTGGCGGGGGCCAGCGGCGCGGCCAGCAGGTCGGCGCAGACCGCGGGTGTGCCGTGCGCCCTACTGTTGGCGGCGGCCGCCTCCTCCGAGTGGTCGAGGCCGATCACGGGAAGGCCGTGCTCCATCAGGATGGCGCGCAGCAATCCGCCTTCCGGGCTGAGGTCCAGGACCGGGCCGCCCTCGCCCGCCTCTTCGATGGCGCGCAGAATGAAGCCGGTGTGATCGGCGAAAAGGAAGCGGCGGTAAGTGCGCTCGAAGCGGTCGGCGGCGGAGTCTCCGGTGGGCCAGCGGGTGGGGTGATCGAGAATGGCTGGCGTTTTGGGGGTCGGGTCCAGGCGGATGAGACGGCATTGTGCGCATTCGATGATGCGGTAGCGGTCCGTTGTGGCGCGGTACAGGCGGTCGTGCGCGTCGAAGAGCACGTGGAGGTCGGGGCTCGAGCAGGCGGGGCAGGGCCTGCCCGACAGGGCACCCGTGGGCGCGGGGCCGGTTTGCACCTCTTGTTCTGCGCAATCGGGCAAGTGTTTCAGGTTCGCTCTTTTTGGGAGTCGGCGCAAGGGGGTCTGATTCTCACGCCCCACTATAAAGATACGGGCCGATCCGCCGATGTTTGGGACGGTAAAGGGACTCTCATGCTGACCCAGGCCGCCTCCGATTGGACCCGCATTCCGTATTTGTCGCTACGACGGGAGGGCAACTCCCTGCGGATCGCCGGAGCGCTCACCTGGGAGACGACACCGCCCTATCTGGGCTGGCGGGAGCCATTTGTTGGCTGGAGGTTCACGGGTGCCACGCTCTCCTTTCAAGCCGATCCGCTCGGCATCTATCCCTTGTTTTATTGCTGCACCAATGGGCGGCTGTCGATCTCCCCGTCCCTTCAGCGCGTGGTTTCGGAATGCGGCGCGACGGAGTTGGACTACGAGGCCCTGTCGGTCTTCCTTCGCCTGGGTTACTACGTCGGATCGGACACCCCTTTCAAAGACGTAAAGCAACTCGATCCGGGAGCCAGCGGTCGCATCGAGAACGGGACGCTCACTCTTTCCAGCCGGCAACTCGTTCCGGTGCTGTTCGATGGATCGAGAAGCGCCGCCATCTGCGCTTATCGGGACCTCTTCCGCCAGGCCATGGCAAGAGTGCTCGACGCCGCGGGGGACTTCGTTCTGCCCCTGAGCGGCGGGCGGGACTCGAGGCATATCCTGCTCGAAGCGGCGCACCTGGGATCGCCGCCCAGGCTCTCGGTGACCGGGGGCAAGGCCGCCTCCGCGCTGCCCTTTGAAGATATCCGGGTGGCGTCTTTGCTGACATCGAGGTTGGGCATACGGCACCGCACCGTGCCTCCCGGCCTGGGCCGCCTGGAGGATCTGGTAGCGAACTTCCACCTCACGAACTTCTGCGCCGGTGAGAGCCAGTGGTTCCGTCCGATCGCCTCGGTTCTTCTGGAGGAACAGTCGACGGTGCTGGACGGGCTGGGAGGGGACATGCTCTCCGCCGGCCTTTTCCAGACTCGCAAGCACCACGCTCTGTTCAAGAAGGACATTCCCCGGCTGGCGAGGGCCCTGCTGGGCGACGGGGTGAAGGCGAAGATCAAGGCGCGGCTGCTGACTCATGCGCTCGGCCCGGACCTCGGCCGCCTGTCGTCGCTCGAGGTGGCGCGCGCCCGGCTGACGCGCGAGCTGGTGAGGCATCGGGAGGCCATTAACCCGTTGCAGTCGTTCTACTTCTTCAATCGGACGCGGCGCGGGATGGCCCTGGCTCCGTGCGCCATCCTGTGGCCGCTGAGAGTGGTGTGTCCGTACCTGGACCGGGATCTCTTCCAGTTCCTTTGCGGCCTGCCGCCCGCATTCGTCCTGGGCCGGAGATTCCACGACGACACGATCTCGACCGCTTTCCCCGCGATGCAGGACATCCCATTCGAAAGAAAGGGCGGCCGGGGCCCGAAGGCGCTGCCCGGCTGGCCGGCGCTTCGTGCGGACATGGCCGGCTACTTCGGCTCAGCGGCTGGAATCGAGTCGGTCGACCCGCAGGCCGCGCGCCAGTTGGCGGGATGGATGGCGCGTCTGGAAGGCCCGGCAGGTTATCACCTACAGCCCATTCTGGAGAAGCTGGTTTACCTCATGGAACTGGAGCGCATGCCAAGGGAGGGCCCGAGCAAGGTCACTGAGCCGCGACGGGTTCCGCAGGTCCCGGTTGCAGCCTGAGCAACTCGAGAAAGCACTGCCCGGCACGGTGGAGCTTCTTGCGGCGGCGGCGGATGATGCCGATAGGCCGCAGCAACTCGGCGTCGATGGGGATTGCCACCAGGCGCCCGCGCTCTATCTCCGTCCGCAACGGGCGCACCGGCAGGATACTGACTCCCGAGCCGAGGGCCACGGCCTCCTTGATCATCTGGAGGTTGTCGAAGTGCATGGCGACGTTGACGGTGACGCCGTGCTCGCGCAGAAACCGGTCGATGCCCTGGCGGATTGGCAGGTCCTCGTCGAAGGCAATGAAATCGCAGCCTTCGAGGTCGGCGAGCCTCACCAGCATCCGGCGCGCCAGCGGGTGGGAGGGCGCGGCGGCCACGGCCATCTCCTCGGCGCGGAACGGGATAATGTCGAGCAGCCGGCTGGGCTGGGGGAAGCTGACGAAGCCCAGGTCCGCCCGGTCCGCCAGCACCGCTTCGTAGACCTTGTCGGGCCGCAGGTATTCCACTTCAATGACGGCCTGCGGGAACCGGCGGGAGAACTCCTCTTTGAGGCGCGACATCTCCGAGATTCCAACCGAGTAAATGGACGCGATGCGGACCGTTCCTTCCACTTCGGCTTTGAGAGTCTCGAGTGTGACCTGAAACTCCTCGTAGCGCTGCAGGACGTCACGGCACATCTGGAAATAGGATTTGCCGGCTGGGGTGAGGGTGAAGGGGCGGGTGGAGCGGTCGAGCAGGGTCACCCCCATCCGGTCCTCTAGTTCCCGCAAGTGCTGGCTGGCGGCGGGTTGGCTCACACCGTTGAGCGCGGCGCCGCGGCTGACGCTGCGTTCCTGCACGATATCCCGAAAGAGGAGCAAGTGCTCAAAAGACATGCGGTTGACTCCGGAAGCGCCAGGGTCCGCTCCCTGACGGTTGCGGTTCGGTGCTGGGGCTGCCCAGCAACAGCATAACATAAGCTACCGTTATTTAGTCAAGCCCAATGTTTTCGATTGACTAATATTATGGATGTGAGCTATGCTAATCGAAACACCACTCGTGTACCGGGTGGTGGAGAAGCATAACAGGCTCACGAGCGCCGCCCGAATCAGCCTTACCCGGCACCGATTGCCCGGCGCGGAACCACGGGCTCCATGGTGCGCCCGGCTGGCATAGACACTTCGATTGCCCGGTCTGTCCGGGGCATATCCCAACGTTGCGGAACGGAAGGTATCGATGAAAGACGACAGTCTATCCCGAGGTTTACCCGAGCAGCAGGGCCTGTACGATCCCAGCCTGGAGCGTGACGCCTGCGGGATCGGGTTCGTGGTCAACATCAAGGGCGAGAAGTCTCACGAGATCATTCTCAAGGGCATCCAGATCCTGCTGAATCTGCTGCATCGCGGCGCCTGCGGCTGCGATCCGGAAACCGGCGACGGAGCGGGCGTCCTGATTCAGATCCCGCACGAGTTCTTCGCCCGCGAGTGCGCCGCGATCGGCTTCACCCTTCCCAACCCGGGCGAGTACGGCGTGGGCATGGTCTTCCTGCCGGTAGAGCGGCACGAGCGCCTGATTTGCGAGGGCATCGTCGAGCGCATCGTGCGCGAAGAGGGACTGACCGTGCTCGGATGGCGCGACACGCCCATCGATGCCGATGCGATCGGCCGCATCGCGCGCGTTTCGCAGCCTTACATCGAGCAGGTCTTCATCCGCGGCGCGATGGGCATGGACGAGGACGCGCTCGAGCGCAAGCT
>DATNLV010000359.1:0-6266 GCA_035602665.1 Bryobacteraceae bacterium
CCTGCTGGTAGCGGACCGAGGACCGCGGAACCACCGCGACGTCCCCGGGCTGTTCCTGGGCGTCGGAGATCCGATTTATAACACCGCGGATCCGCGGCGGAGACAGCGCGGCGGGGCCGGCGCGGCGAACGAACTTCCGCGCCTGGCGGCGAGCGACGTGGAGATCCGGACGTGCGCGCGGGCCTGGCGCGCGAGTTCCGCTCCGGTGCTTCTGGAGGGCGTGTCGGCCACGCGGCAGATGCTGGCCTCCTCGCTCGAGAGCGAACCGGGTGTGATTCACATGGCGGTGCATGTGGTCCGCTCGGCGGACGATCCACCGCGTCCTTTGATCGGGCTGAGCCTGTTGCCGGACGGCGATCCGGATTACCTGGGCGCCGAAGATATCGCAGTGTGGCATTTGCGCAAGCCCGCCATCGTGGTCATCAGCGGCTGTGCGTCGGGGCGCACCGAGGCGCAGCCCGCGGTTTTCACGACGTTCGGCGGGCCGTCGGATCCGCAGGGCATGCCGGATTCCGGACTGGTGGGATTGGCGCGGGCCTGGCTGGCCGCGGGGGCGAGCGCCGTGGTGGCGAGCCACTGGTCCACTCCGGACGATACCGGAGAATTGTTCCGTTCTTTTTACAGCCATTTAAACGCGGATGGCGGCGCCGATGTGGCCACCGCCCTCTCGCGCGCACAAATCGACATGATCGAATCCAACACCTGGCGTTCCGCGCCGGGACAGTGGGCCGCTTATTTCGTGATTGGGAGAGACTAAGAAATGTTAGAAGCGGTTGAAGACAGCACTGCAAGAGATCCGGTGAGCGCGGGCACAACGGCGGCTTCACCGAACTGGCGCCGATTGGTCGGCAAAATCTGCGGCGGCGACCCCGTGGGCATGGAAGAGTTGTACGGGGTGTTCTCGAGAGGCGTGCGTTACTACCTGTGCCGTCAACTCGGGCCCCAGGAACTCGAAGACAAGGTGCATGACACCTTTCTGATCGTGGTACAAGCCATCCGCCGCGGCGAGTTGCGGGAGCCGGATCGCCTGATGGGCTTTGTCCGGACCATCGTGCGGCGGCAGGTAGCCGCCTACATCGATAACGCGGTGCAGACGCGAAGGGAACAGGCGGGCCTGGAGTCGGGCCTGACAATTTCCGACGCCCGCAGCAATCCGGAGCAGGATGCGATCGCGCGGCAGCGGACGGAAATCATGCTGGGCATTCTCCAGAAACTGAGCAGGAGGGACCGCGACATCCTCACGCGGTTCTACCTCATGGGCCAGTCCCAGGAACGGATCTGTGTGGAAATGCGCTTGAGCGACACCCAGTTCCGTCTCTTGAAATCGCGGGCGAAAGCGCGCTTCGGCGAGTTGGGCAAAAGGAGCCTGCGGCGGCATGCTTTTCCTGTACTATTGGGGATGACTGCGCGCGAAGCGCAGTGAGGGAGGGCTTTCTATTTCGGCCATGACGACGGGCGGGCACGCCTCCGAGGACGCTCTGGAACGGTTCTGTCTCGGATCGGCTTCCGCCGCGGAGCTCGAATGGCTCGAGAGCCACTTGCTGGCCTGCACGGCTTGCCAGGATCGCCTGCGCGAGACGGAGCGGTACGTGCGGACCATGCAGCAGGCCACGGCGCAGGCGGTGGCCGACCGATTGGCGAGCGAAGCCCGCTGGCGGGAGTTGCGAGAGTGGGTTGTCCGTTCGCTTCCCGCCACCGCGATCGCCGCGGCGGTGGCGCTGGCGTTGATATGGGGGTTCTCGCCCTCTACCAGTCCAGCGCCGGCGACGACCCCGATAGCCGTGGCCCTCGACCTGGCACGCGGGGACGAGAGCCCGCGCGCCCATGCGCCAGCCCTCAGGCCGCTCGTGCTCAGCCTCGATCTCAAAGGCGTGGCGGCGCTCGATTCCTACCAGGTGAGGATCGTGGACGGCCGTGGGAGCGGTGTTCTGGATGCGATCGCGAAGCCCGATCACGAGCGGCTTAGCGTGCCCGCTTCGATCCGGCTTGGCCGCGGATCCTACTGGGTGCGGCTGTACAATCCCGCGGATCCGCAGACGCCGCTCAGGGAGTACGGGCTGGCGCTGGAGTAGCGCCCGGCTTCAGAAGACGCGGCGCGTGAGCCGGGCGGGATTGAATTTGGCTGTGTCGGCGACCGCCATCACGGCCATCACGCCGGCCTGCACGGGATCGGTTACGACGAAATCGGCCGCGTCCGGCACGCTCCCCGCCATGTTGAGGCTAACCACCAGCAGCCCTTGCGCACGCACTTCCCGCACCGCCTGCTCGATCTCGCCTCCCATGAGGGAACCCGCCAATACCAGAGCGCGCGCGCGGGGCAGGCGCGATACGGCGCGGACCGCGTCCGCCAACTGGCGCTCGCCGACCAGTGGGATGGTGTCGACGGAGATGTGCTCGCCACGGATGTTGTGACGGTCGGCTTCCGAGATGGCACCGATGGCGACCTGCCCGACCTGCGCGCCGCCGCCCATGATGATGATCCGCTTTCCGTAAATCTTGTGGAGGGTCTGGACCTGTGTTGCCGCGCGGACCACGGCCAGCTTGCCGAGGTCGATGAGCAGGGCCTCCGGCGGCGCGGCCAGCTCGATCTCGAAATAGATGCGCGCTTCGGGCGGGCGGTTCTCGATAATCTCGACCAGGCTGATATCGCCGTCGTGAGCCGCGATCACGCCGGTCAGCAGGTGCATTACGCCGGGACCCGGCTCGGCCTGAACCAGCACTCCGATCTTTCCGTTCGACGCCGCTTCTTCAGCCATGGATCCCGTACTTTCGCAGCAGGTCGTCCCAATGTCCCTGCGTCTTGAGCAGCAACTCGCAGACTTCGCGGATGGCGCCGCGGCCGCCCGCAGCAGTGGTGGTCCAGTTCGCCACTGCCTTCACCTCGGGCCGCGCGTTGGCCGGCGCGATGGCCAGGGCGACACGGCGCATGATCACGACGTCGGTCAGATCGTCTCCGACGTAGGCGGTTTGCGCGCCGGTGAATCCGGAACGCGCGAAGATTTCTTCGAGAATGGGGATCTTTTCGACGTGGCCCTGGTAGATATACTTGCAGCCGCACTGCTCGCAGCGCTCCTGGGTACCGGCCGAGACGCGCCCGCTGATCACGCCGGTCTCGATGCCTTTCCAGCTCAGCCATTGCAGGGCCATGCCGTCCTGCGTGTCGAAGCCCTTCATCTCGAGGAGGCCGCCGGACGGGTTCGGGACGTGGTAGAGCTTGCCGTCGGTCATGACGCCATCGACGTCCATCAGGAGCAGCTTGATGCCGGCGGCGATCTGGTTGATGTTCTGGTCGGACATGAATCTTCGATTGTAGATGAGAACGGAGAAGAGCGGGGCTGAAGCCAGGCTGAAGCCCCGCGCGGGCTCAAGCCCGCCCCCCCGCCCGGCTGACAGCTGAGAGCTATTCAGGCCAGTCGGTGTGGAAGGTCTCTCCCTTGGGCTTGTCGAGGCGCTCGTAGCGGTGCGCGCCGAAGTAGTCGCGCAGGCCTTGGAGGAGATTCGCCGGGAGGCGCGGACGGCGATAGCTGTCCACGTATCCGAGCGACGCCGCCAGGGCTATGCAGGGAATGCCGGCCGCGGTGGCCTTCGAGACGATGGTCCGCAGGCTGCCTTCGTGTTCGTTCACGATGCCGCTGAAGGGCTCGGCCACGAGGAGATTGACCAAATCCGGCTTGGCCGCCAGCGCGTTCTTGATGGCATCGAGCAGGAGGGCACGGATGATGCAGCCGCCCTTCCAGATGCGCGCGATCTCGGGCAAGTGGAGGTGGTAGCTGTACTCGTTCGAAGCCTCCAGCAGAAGCGCGAAGCCCTGTGCGTAGCAGGTGACGATGGCGAGCCGCAGCGCCTGGCGCAGGGTCTCCAGGAAGGCAGCGCTGTCGCCGCGGAACTTGCGGCGCGCCGGTCCGTGCAGGACTTTCGCGGCCGCCACGCGCTGCTCTTTCAGCGCCGACAGAATCCGGGCTTCGAGCGCGGCGTTGATGGTAGGGATGGCCACGCCCAGGTCGAGCGCGTTCTGCGAGGTCCACTTGCCGGTGCCCTTTTGACCGGCGCGGTCCATGATGAGATCGACCACCGGCTTGCCGGTCGCGGCGTCCATGGTGCCGAGCACCGCGGCGGCGATCTCGATCAGGTACGAGTTCAGCTCGCCCTGGTTCCACTCGGCGAACACCTTCCCCATTTCGGGCGCGCTCATCCCCAGGCCATACTGCATGACGTCATAGGCCTCGCAAATGAGCTGCATGATGCCGTACTCGATGCCGTTGTGGACCATCTTCACGTAGTGGCCCGCGCCGCCCTTGCCGATGTAGGCGCAGCAAGGGCCGTCGTCGGTCTGGGCGGCCATGGAGGTGAGGATCGGCTCGACCTGGCGATAGGCGTCTTCCTGGCCGCCGGGCATGAGCGCAGGCCCGTGCAGCGCGCCCGATTCGCCGCCGCTGACGCCCATGCCGATGAAGTGAATCCCGGTGGGCTCCAGTTCTTTGCCGCGGCGGTCGGTGTCGGGGAAGAAGGAATTGCCGCCATCGATGAGGATGTCGCCGGGATCGAGGTGCGCCTTGAGATCGTGGATCACGGCGTCGACGGGCTTGCCGGCCGGCACCATCATGAGGATGCGGCGCGGTTTTTCGAGGACCTCGGCCAGTTCCTGGAGCGAAGCGACGGTGGCCATTTTCTTGCCCGTCCATTTCTCCGCTGCGGACTGCCGCTTCTTTTCGTCGAGGTCGTAACCGGCGGTCGGGTATCCGCGGCTCTCCACATTGAGCGCCAGATTCTCTCCCATAACTCCCAGGCCGACGATGCCGAACTGATATGTGCTCATGAATGGGTCTCCGTATCCGGCTGCGCGAGGAGCGTCAGGCACCGGCTCCCGCGTTCGCCGAGAGGACGCCGCGAAACCGGTCCTGGTTCTCGACCAGCCACGTTTCGAAGGTCCTGATGCCAGGGTACAGCATTCGGCACTCCTCGATTTCCGCGTGGCGGCTGGGAATGAAGCGGCGGAACAGCTCGAACATATTGGCGAGGTCGCCGGCGCCCGGGAATCCCAGCGCGGCAAAGGCCTCGCGCGACATGTTGTGATAGGCGATGCGCTGGCCGGTGATGCGGCTCATGGTGGCGGCATACTCCTGGCACGGCTGCTCGTCGCCGGCGACGGCCAGCACGCGGCCCAGGTACGGCGCTCCGCGATCGAACAGCGCGGTCACGACGCCGCCGAGATCCTCCACCGAGACCGTGGCCAGGGGGGCGTCGCCCTGCGGGAATGCGAAGACGTACGATCCGTCCTCGATGCGGCGTGGCGGGAAGAAGGTCAAGAAGTTTTCGTAGTAGAACGCCACGTGGACGTACGTGGCTGGCAAGCCGAGGCCGCGCGAGTAATCCTCGATGATGGCCTTGGTCTCGATGTGCGGGACGTCGAGCTGTCCGTGAGTCAGCTTGGCAGCGCTCGGCAGCGAGCTGAAGATGAAATGCTCGATGCCGGATGCGGCGGCGGCATCCACCAGGTTCCTGCCTTGCGGAACCTCGCGGTCGAAGGCCTGCCAGTAATTGGTGACGCCGAAGACGCCGGAGCAGCCCTTCATCGCGGCCTTCAGGCTGGCGGGGTCTTCGAAGTCTCCGAGGACCATTTCGGCGCCTGCCTTTCGCAAGGCGGCGGCTTTCTCCGATTGCAGTCCGCGGACGAGGCAGCGAACCGCATAACGCCCGCTCGAGAGCAGGTGAGAAGCGACGCCGCCTCCCTGCGCGCCGGTCGCGCCGGTAACGAGAATGGTTTTCCCAGACATTGTGAGCCCCCTGCTTGGGATTATACGGCGGTGGAGGGGCGGCGAGGGCGAGCGCGGCGCCCGCTTGCTTACGCGCGCGGTTCGGTGCTGGGCCTACCGCACCTTGACGGTGATCGACTCGGTGGCCTCGCCGCCCTTGTCGCTTTCGGCCACGAGCTTCAGGGTTGTGGTGCGGTGGGGCGCGAAGGGGATGCACTTGGCGGGCAGGGGGATCAGGTGGTCTTCGATGGGCGGCTCGATCCGAACGGAGTGCGCGTTTTCCACTCCGTAGCAGACCAGAACGCTTTCGCCGCTGGCCGCTACCTGTTTGGAGGCGTAGAACTGGGTGATCTTCAACTCGGTGTTGGCGGGCACGAGCTTCTTGTATCGGGCGGTCTCGCTCTCGGCTGCGGCGCGCTCGTATTCCTGATTGGCGTTGTGGCGCTGCAGCATGACCCAGCCGAGATACGCCAGAGCAATCAGAAAGCCGGCGCCGCCATATCGCAGCACCTT
>DATNLV010000362.1:0-4210 GCA_035602665.1 Bryobacteraceae bacterium
GCCTGTCGCGCTGACCATCGCCGGATCGGATCCGAGTGGAGGCGCGGGCATCCAGGCCGATCTCAAAACATTCCACCAGTTCGGCGTATACGGCGAGGCGGCGATCACGCTGCTCACGGTGCAGAACACGCTGGGTGTCGCGCGCGTCGAGTGCGTGCCGGCGGCGCTGGTGATCGAGCAGATCCGCGCGGTGATCGGCGACATCCCGCCGCAGGCCGCCAAGACCGGAGCGTTGGGCAGCGCGGAAATCGTCGAGGCGCTGGCGGAGCTGGCCGCGCAGTTCCAATTTCCACTGGTGGTGGACCCGGTGATGGTCGGCTCCGACGGCGCGCCTCTGGTTTCCGCCGATGCGCGCCGGGCGATTGCGAACCGCCTGCTGCCGCGTGCGTTCCTGGTGATGCCGAACCTGGACGAGGCGGCCGCGCTGACCGGGATCGAGGTCAAGACCGTGGGCGCGATGCGCGAGGCCGCGGCCCGGCTGTGCGCCATGGGAGCGCGGGCCGCGCTGGTGAAGGGCGGCCACCTGGAAGGCGCGGCGACCGACGTTCTGTACTCCGATGGCGTCTGGCGCGAGTTCGCGGCGCCGCGGATCGAGACGCGCCATACGCACGGCACCGGCTGCACGTATTCGGCGGCGGTCACCGCTTCGCTCGCGCGGGGCAATCCGCTCGAGGACGCGGTGGCCCGGGCCAAGGAGTACATCACCAACGCCCTCCGCACGGCGCCCGGCCTGGGCCGCGGCCGCGGCCCGCTGAACCACCACGCGTGATCTTGCACAGTGAATCGTGCGGAGATTGTGGGGCAGGTTGTCAACCTGCGGCGGGTTGGCAACCCGCCCGTAACCTCTGCTTAGCAGGTCGGCCGGGCGCCGGTTCTCAACCGGCACGCAGGATGCCATCCTGCCCCACAACGCGGGCCGTTGTCCGATACCGGGAAAACTGAGCGGCATTGGGCTGAAGCCCGGCCACGAACCGCTAGCTCGGTCGCACCGCCGGAAGCACCCGGATGCCGAGCCCCTCGAGGTCGCTCCGCAGCCGTTCGATGGATTCGAAGCGCAAGGCCCGCAGGCCCGCCTCTCTCGCGGCCAGAACGTTTGCCTCGCGGTCGTCGATGAACAGCGCCTGCTCTGGCCGCAGCCCGACGCCCTCGAGGCATCGCTCGTAAATCGCACGCTCCGGTTTGATCAGCCGGACTTCGCAGGAAAGGGTCAGGGAATCCAGGTGGTTCATCCAGGTGAAGGTCCGGCGGGCATACGCGGCCATGTCGACGTGCATGTTGGAGAGCACCGCCGTCTTGAGGCCGGACGCCTGCACCCGGCCCACCCACTCGGTCATGTCGGGGTCGACATCAATCCACATCTCGACGTCCCACCGCCGCAGCTGGTCGAACAAGTCGTAATCCAACGGCACCGAGCCCGCGGACACGGCGGACCAGTAGTCCCCGAAGCTGAGGTCGCCCCGGTCATACAAGCCGCGCCCCTGTTCGTAGCGGGCCGCGAACGTCTCGGGATCCAGCTTCAGCGCGTCGGCCATACGCACGATCTTCTCCGGGCCCGGGCGATGGCACAGCACCTCGCCGTAGTCCAGAATCAGGCCGTGAATGCCGTTCACCCTTCTCATTTCACGCCGCCTCACTCGAACTGCGCGCGGAACTTCTCCAGGCGCTCCGCCAGCACCCGGACTTCCTCCCGCAGCGCGCGCACCTCGGCCTCGAGCTCGGCCAGCCGGCCCACGCGCGGGACTTCGGCCTCCACCTCCGCGGCCGGTGACGCGATCGCCGGCGGCCCCGCGAGCAAGTGCGCGGTGCGAGGCTCCTTCATCCCCGGTTGTCGCGGCAGGCGCACGGCCAGCGGCTCGGGCTGCCACTCGATCAGGCGCTCGAGGACGGACTCCACCTCTTCGGTGTCGCTGAACGGGTGCAGGCGGCCCGCCCGGTCGCGCAGTTCACCCACGGTCTGCGGCCCGCGCACCATCAGTTCGCACAGGATCGCCAGCTCGCGCCGGCCCAGGTTCAGCTTCTCCGAGAGCCGCTCGCGGAACTTCGGCACCCGCATGCCCGCTCCCGTGATGCTGGCCGCCATCCCCTTCTCGCGCAGGCTGTCGATGGCGTCCGCCACCGTGTCTTCGTCATAGCTCACCGCCGGATCGCGGTTCGATTTCTGGTTGCACGCGTTGACCAGGGCGTTCAGCGTCAGCGGGTAATACTCCGGGGTCGCCATCTCCTTCTCGACCAGCGACCCCAGCACGCGGACCTCGACGACGTTCAGCATCGAACCCTATGCGACCTCGGCCTTTTTGATGTAGTCCAGCTTCGGGAAGCTGCTCTCGAGGTATTTGTTGCCCTCGCTCTGAACGCGGCCCTGATCCGGACCGCGGCCGTGCGGCGCGCCCTCGCCGTATCCGCTGTAGAGTTGGCCCACCACGTCCATGCCCTCGGTGATCCTGCCGAACGGGGCGAACCCCTGGCGGTCCAGCGCGGCGTTGTTCCCCAGGTTGATGAAGACCTGCGTGGTGCGCGTATTCGGACCGGCCGTGGCGAACGTGATGGAGCCCGGCGCGTTGGTCTGAATGACGGGATCGTCCTTGATATTCGCCGACTTCCACTGCCGCGCCAGGACCGGGTCGCCGGGAATGCCGAACTGAACCACAAAGCCGGGCAGCACGCGGAAGAAGCGCGCGCCGTCGTAGAAGCCGCTCTTGATGAGACTGTGAAAGCGGTCCGCGCCCAGCGGGGCCCAGTCCCGCGTCACTTCCACCGTGAACGTGCCCTTGGTTGTCTCGAACCGCGCCCGGTAAGTTTCCGGAGCCTGCTCATTCTGCGCCAATGTTTACATCCTCCTCGCACTATTGTGACACGGCCCCGTATGGACATCCGTTAGAATGAGGGTGTCTATGCGTACCCGAATGCTCGCGCCGCTTTTCGTTGTGGCCGTCCTGGCCTGGGGCGCTCCCAAGGAGGGCGACGCCAAGAAGGGCGGGACCGTGTTCGCCCAGCAGTGCGTCACCTGCCACAACGCCAACAACAACGAGAAGAAACTCGGTCCGGGGCTGAAGGGCCTGTTCAAGATGACCAAGCTGCCCAACGGGAAGAAAACAACCGAGCAGAACATACGCGCGCAGATCGACAGCGGCGGCAACGGCATGCCGCCGTTCAAAGACATGTTGAGCGACCAGGAAAAGGACGACCTGATCGCGTACCTGAAAACGCTGTGACGACGAACTGCATCCCAACCTTCTACCGTGGGGCGGACCCCCTGGTCCGCGGCCGACGCCCCCGTCGGCCTGGTCGTCTTAGGACAAGGCGGGTTCAGGGGGACCCGCGCGGACCAGGGGGTCCGCCCCACGACAATGACCCGGTGGCTGACTGACGAGAAGCTGCTGATACGGTGGGGCCCGCCGCTGGTGGTGTTCGCGGTGGCGCTGGGCGTACTGCTGCTGGCGCGCTACGTTGTGCTCCGTCTGCTGCGCCGCCGGACGCCGGGTCAGCGTTCGTATGCTCAGATTCTCGCCGAAACAATCTCGTTCCCCTCCGTTCTTTGGGCTCTGGCCGCCGCGGCCGATTTTTCTCTTTCCTTCGCCGATCTGAGCGCCAGGCAGACCCATCTGGCCGACGAATGGATCGGCGCGTTCGTGATCGTCAGCCTCACGCTGGTGGCGCTTTCGGTGGCCGTCCGCACGGTGACCCATTACGGCGAGCGGCAGGGGATGCCGTTCGCGGCCGCCGGGCTTTCGCGGACGCTGATCCGCGTGGTGGTGGTCACCATCGGCGTGATGACGCTGATGGCGAACTTCGGCAAGTCGATCGTGCCGCTGCTGACGGCCCTCGGAGTCGGCGGCATCGCCGTGGCCCTGGCGCTGCAGGACACGCTCGCGAACTTCTTCGCCGGAATCCACATTCTGGTGGAGCGTCCCATCTTCGTGGGGGACCTGATCCGCCTCAGCGACGGCCAGGAAGGCATAGTCACCGACATCGGCTGGCGCACCACCCGGGTGCGCAACGGGAACAACGATCTGGTGATCGTCCCCAATTTGAAAATCACCACGACAACGCTGATCAACTACACGCTGCCGAATCTCCGCGAGGTGGCCACGCTCGCCATCCTGGTGGCGCACGACGCCGATCCGGCGCTCGTCTGCCGCATCGCCCTCGAAGAAGCCCGCCTCACCGACGGCGTCGTGGCCGATCCCGCGCCAGTGTGCCTGTGCGACCC
>DATNLV010000376.1:0-4889 GCA_035602665.1 Bryobacteraceae bacterium
CGCCGAATACGTCCACGGCTATTCCGATCGCGAGAGCCAGCGGCTCTCGGACCAGGCCACCACTCTCGGCGCTCTTCTCCACCACGACACCCGCTACCCACCCGGCTGCCGCGTGCTCGAGTGCGGATGCGGCACCGGCGCACAGACGGTCTTGCTCGCCGCGTCGAGCCCCGGGGCGCGCATCGTGTCGGTGGACCTCTCGCCGGCTTCTTTGCGGCAGGCCCGGAGCCAATGCGCCGGCCACTCCAACGTGACCTTCCTCGCGGCCGATGCGTTCCAGTTGCCCTTCGAGGACCGCACCTTCGACCACGTTTTCATCTGCTTCGTGCTCGAGCATCTGGCCGAGCCGGTCCGCGCTCTGCGCGCGCTGGCGCGAATGCTCCGCCCGGGCGGCGAGATCACGGCGATCGAGGGCGACCACGGGTCGTGGTATTGCCATCCCCAAACGCCGGAGGCCTCGCGCACAGTCGAGTGCCTGATCCGTATCCAGGCGCGCCTCGGCGGCGACGCACTGATCGGCCGGCGGCTTTATCCGCTTCTGGTCGAAGCCGGGTTCCGCCAGGTCCAGGTCACTCCCCGAATGGTCTACGTGGACGCCAGCCGGCCGGAACTGGTGGAGGGCTTCTCGAAGAACACGTTCATCGCGATGGTGGAAGGGGTGCGCGAGCAGGCGCTGGAGTGGGGCCTGATCGATGCCTCCACCTGGGACCGGGGAATCGCGGACATGCGCCGCGCCACCGAACCCGGCGGGACGTTCTGTTACACCTTCTTCAAAGCGCGGGCCGTGCGGTAGCCGCCACTCAGCCGTGGGCCGTCGCTCTTGCGGCGGCGCGTCGCGCAATTTCCTCGGGCGCCACATCCTCGATGTGCGTGCCGATCCACCAGACGTTGCCCGCGGGGTCGCGGACGCCCGCGTTGCGGTCGCCGTAGAACTGGTCCGCGGGTTCCATCATCGATGTACCGCCGGCCTTGAGCGCGCGCTGGTAGCAGGCGTCGGTGTCGGGCACATAGACATAGATGGTCGCCGGCATGGGTGCGAACTGCCCCATGGGCTCACCCAGCATGATGGGCGAGTCGCCGATTCTGACCTCGGCGTGCATGATGGTGCCGTCGGGACGGCTCATGCGCTCGGTCTCCTTCGCGTCGAAGGTCTGCTTGACGAAGTCGATAACGTTGGCCACCCCGGGCACGATCAGATACGGAGTAACGGTGTGGTAGCCTTCAGGAACGGGTTTCACTGCCATGGTGGTGCATCCCCCCTGGCAGCCAATATAGCGTGAGGGGATCGCGGCCGGCAATGCGGGTTCGAAGCTATGGACAATCGGGACCGCTGGTGATCCTGCTGCACGGCGGGCCTGGAGCGCCGGGCTACATGGCCCCGGTGGCGAGGGGTCTGGCGGACCGCTTCCGGGTGCTCGAGCCGTTCCAGCGCGGAAGCGGCGGCGAGCCTCTGACCGTGGCGCGGCACGTGGCCGACCTGCGCGAGTTGATCGAATCGGATGGCGCGGGCGAGCGGCCGGCGCTGGTCGGCTCGTCCTGGGGCGCCATGCTGGCGCTGGCGTTTGCGGCCGCGCACCCCGATCTGGCCGGGCCGCTGGTCCTGGTGGGCTGCGGCACCTTCGACATCGGCGCGCGCCGGCGCATGCAGCAGATCATGGAGGCTCGCATGAGCCCCGAACTCCGCGAGCGCCTGGCTCGCCTGGCCGATGAGCACGCCGACCCCGACCTGGAGCTGCGGGCCAGGGCCACGCTGATCCTGCCGCTATACTCCTGCGACCTGGCGAGCGAAGATCAGGAACTCGCCGACTGCGACGCGCGAGCCCACGACGAAACCTGGCACGACATGCTGCGGCTCGAGCGGGAAGGCGTGGTTCCGGCGGCGTTCTCGGCCATCCGCGGCCCGGCGATCATGCTGCACGGAGCCGTCGATCCGCATCCCGGGCGGATGATTCTGGCCAGCCTCAAGCCGCATATCCCGCAGCTCGAATACCGCGAGTGGGAACGCTGCGGGCACTATCCCTGGCTAGAGAAGGCGGCGCGAGAGATTTTCTTCGCGGAGCTGAAGGAATGGCTGGACGCTCGTTGCCCGTTGCCCGTTGCCCGTTGCCCGTTGATCCCGAGTGCGAGTCGTGCCGCTTCGCGACCGGCAAGAACCACGATGCGCAGCCGGGCAACGCCCCGAGGGGATCAACGGGCAACGAGCCACGAGCAACGAGCCACGAGCAACGAGCCACGGGCAACGAGCCACGAGCAACGAGCCCTTACTTTTCCAGCGTGTACTTCCCCTCCAACTCGATCTTCGCCGACGAGCCGCCCACCAGAATCGAGAACTCGCCCGGCTCCGCCTTCCACTTGTGCCCGCTGGGGTCGAAGTAGGAGAAGGCGCGGCGATCGAGCGTCAGCCGTACGGTCTTTGTCTCGCCCGGCTTCAGACTCACCTTGGCGAAGCCCTTCAACTCCTTCACCGGCCGTTCGATTTTGGAGTGCTTGTCGCCGACATAGAGTTCCGCGATCTCCGCCCCTTCGCGGCCTCCCGTGTTCTTGACGTCGAAACTCACCGCCGCCAGCGCATCGCCACCGGAGGCGGGAGCGACCCTAAGATTGGCGTATTGGAACGTCGTGTACGAAAGTCCGTAGCCGAACGGAAACAGCGGCTTCACCTTGCCCTTGTCGAAGTGCCGGTAGCCCAGGAAAACTCCTTCCGAGTAGGAGACGCGGCTGGTGCCCGCCGGATCGAGGTAGCTGTTGAACGTGGCGTTGTCTTCCCAGCGCTTCTCGAAGGAGGCCGGCAGCTTCCCCGATGGGCTGGTCTGGCCGAACAGGATCTGGGCCAGCGCGGTGCCCCCTTCTTCGCCGGGGTACCATGTGTGAATCAGCGCGGGCGTGTGCTCGATCCAGGCCGTCATATCGACGGCTCCGCCCGCGGTCAGCACGACGACGGTCTTCTTGTTGGCCGCCAGGATGTACCGGATCAAGGCGTCCTGTCCCGGCGGAAGGCCGAACGTGCGGTCGGCGCCTTCCCCTTCGGTCGATGCGTCGAACCCCACGCAAAGGATCACCACATCCGCCTTGGTGGCCGCGTCCTTGGCTCGCTCCGCATCGCCGTTGTTGGCCGGCGCGATGCCGAAGTCCATGCTGACATCGTCCCCGAACTTGATGGCTTCGACCACGATCTTGTGAGCCGCGTCCGACTGCATCGCGAACGCCGTCGGCGCCGGTATGAGCGGCTGGCCGTACCACTTCTGCGCGATCAGTTTGTCGTCGACGTAAATGCGGTAGCCGTTGTCGGCCGTGATATGAAACGCGTACCCTCCGGAGTCAACCGGGAAATAGTAGCCGGTCCAGCGCACCACGAAGTGTTCCGCGCCGCCTTCCTTGTAACTCTTGGTGAATCGGAAATGGACCTGGCGGTCGGTCCTGACCAGTGCGGGAGAACCCTGGAACCGGCGATCGAAGTACTCGCCCTTCAGACCGGGCTCCTGGCGGTTCTGTTCCGTGAAGAACTGGGTGGTTTGGGAGACCTCGGATGGCAGGGTGAGGCCGGAAGCGTAGATCACCTCGGCGCGGGTTCCCACCAGCTTCTTCACGCCGTCGAGAAAGCTCACGGCGGAGAACGCCTGAACCTGCGAACTTCCGCCCCCACCGGTCACGGCGGCCGCGGCATTCGGTCCAATCACGGCGATGGTCTTCAGCTTGTCTGCCTGGAGCGGAAGCAGGTTCCCCTCGTTCTTCAGCAGCACCATGCTCCCGCGCGCGGCCTCCAGCGCGACGGCGCGCGCCGCGGGGTTGTCGAGCGGAATGCTCTTGTCGGTCTGGTCGCGGTCGAAGAAGCCGAACTGAATCGCCTTGCGCAGAATCCTGCGGACCTTGTCGTCGATGGCGTCCGTGGTAACCGCGCCTTGCTTGATCGCCGGCAGCAGATTCGTCCGATTCATGTACCTGCCGGAGGGCATCTCGAGATCGAGCCCCGCGTCGGCGGCCGCGACGGCGGTGTGCGTGGCGCCCCAATCGGACATGAGGATGCCGTCGAAACCCCACTCCTGCTTGGCGATGCCGATATTGAGGAACCCGTTTTCGGTCATGTGCAGGCCGTTGACCAGGTTGTAGGCGTCCATGATGGCGCCCACCTTGGCCTCCTTGACGGCGGCCTCGAAGGCGGGCAGGTAGATCTCCCGCATGGTGCGCTCATCGATATCGGAGCTGATCCGCATCCGGCCCCACTCCGAGTTGTTGCCGATGTAGTGCTTCACGGTGGCAATCACGCTCTGGCTCTGGACGCCTTCGATGTAGGCGACGGCCATGCGCGAGGCCAGGTACGGATCCTCGCCGAAGTATTCGAAATTGCGCCCGTTCATGGGGGCGCGGTAAATGTTCACGCCGGGCGCCAGCAGAAAGTTGACGCCGCGCGCGCGGGCGTCGCGGCCGAGCATCGTGCCCACGCGCTCCACCACCGCCGCATCCCAGGAGGCGGCCATGGCGATGCCGGCTGGATAGGCCGTGCTGGGCCCCCATGTCCTTACGCCGAGCGGGCCGTCCGACATCTTGAGGCGCGGGATGCCGTACTGCGGGAGGGCGCGGATGAACATCTCGTCCACACCGCCGATGTAGTCGACCTTGTCTTCCAGGGTCATTTTCGCCAGGATCGCCTCGACACGTTTGTCGATCTCGGCCGGCGTACTCTTCTTCGTCTGCGCGGTGGCAACCAAGCCCGCGGCGAGCGCGGCTATCAGGGCAAAGGATCTCACGGGCAACATTTCTTTATTTCAGCACGGAACCGCGACCGCGAGGGAGCGGACGCAAGCGGCTCGGCGAAAGCGGGGGGCGGGCTTCAGCCCAATGCCACTCGTTTTTCCGGCGAGGGCTATGCTGGCCAGCCGAGGATAAGCAGG
>DATNLV010000392.1:0-21573 GCA_035602665.1 Bryobacteraceae bacterium
CGCCGAGAACGCCGCCATCAAGCGCAACCTGCACCCCCGCGACTGGACCCTCTCCAACATCGCGGAGATGAAGAAGACCCACGCCCGCTACGCCTTCAGCTACGACTGGGACCGCGAAGTCTCCACCTGCGAGCCCGACTACTACCGCTGGAACCAGTGGTTCTTCCTCAAGATGCTCGAGCGCGACCTGGCCTACCGCCGCAAGTCCAAGGTCAACTGGTGCCCCGAATGCTGCACCGTGCTCGCCAACGAGCAGGTGGTCGATGGCTGCTGCTGGCGCCATGAAACCACGCCCGTCGAGCAGCGCGAGCTCGAGCAGTGGTTCTTCCGCATCACGCGCTACGCCGACGAACTGCTCGCCGACATCGCCAAGCTCGAAGGCGGCTGGCCCGACCGCGTCCTCGAGATGCAGCGCAACTGGATCGGTCGCTCCGACGGCGCCGAAATCGATTTCCATCTCGAAGGCACCGGCCAGCCCATCCGCGTGTTCACCACCCGCGTCGACACCATCTACGGCGCCACCTGCCTGGTCCTCGCGCCCGAGCATCCGCTGGTGAAGGACCTCCCTCAAGCCCGCCTCCTGGCTCGCACTGCCCCGGACGCCGAGGCCGAGAAGGAAGGCTACCCCACACCCTACACCGCCATCAACCCTTATAACGACGAGCGCATCCGGGTCTGGATCGGCAACTTCGTGCTGATGGCATACGGCACCGGCGCGATCATGGCCGTCCCCGCGCACGACCAGCGCGATTTCGAGTTCTGCCGCAAATACAGCATCCCTGTACGCCCCGTCATCCGGCCCGTCGACGGCGCCCTCGCCGACGAGCCGACCATGAAGGAGTCGTTCCCCGACTACGGCATCCTCGAAAACTCCGGCCCGTGGAGCGGCCTCACGAGTGAGGACGCCCGCCAGCGAATGGCCGCCTACGCCACCGAGCACGGCTTCGGAGAGGCCGCCATCACCTTCCGCCTCCGCGATTGGGGCGTGTCACGCCAGCGCTACTGGGGCACGCCCATTCCGGTGATCCACTGCCCGACGTGCGGCGTGGTGCCCGTGCCCGAAAACGAGCTGCCCGTCGTCCTCCCGCTTAACGTGAAGATCACCGGAGCCGGCCGCTCGCCGCTCGAATCCGTGCCCGAGTTCATGAACGTGCCGTGCCCCAAGTGCGGCGCTCCCGCCCGCCGCGAGAGCGACACCATGGACACCTTCGTCGATTCCTCCTGGTACTTCTACCGCTACTGCGACGCCCACAACAGCAACGCGCCCTACGATTCGCGCAAGATCGCCTACTGGTTCCCCATCGATCAATACATCGGAGGCGTCGAGCACGCCATCCTGCACCTGATCTACTCGCGCTTCTTCACCAAGGTGATGCGCGACCTCGGCCTGATCACGAACGACGAGCCCGTCACCCGCCTCTTCACGCAAGGCATGGTGGTGAAGGACGGCGCCAAAATGTCCAAGAACAAAGGCAACGTCGTAGGCGCGGATTTTATGGTGGAGAAATACGGCGCCGATACCGGCCGCCTCTTCGTCCTCTTCGCCGCGCCGCCCGAGCGCGACCTCGAATGGCAGGACGCCGGCGTCGAGGGCATGTACCGTTTCCTCAGCCGCCTCTACCGCTTCGTGACCCGCAACGCCGGGCGCGCCGTCCCGTCCGACGCGCCGGCCGCGGAAGCCGACACCAAGGCCCTCCGCAAGCTGCACCAGACCGTCAAGAAAATCACCGAGGATTTCGAGAGCCGCTGGCACTTCAACACTTCGATCGCGGCCGCCATGGAGCTGCTCAACGAGCTGGTGCCCGTCGAATCCCAGCTTTCGGGAACCGCCCTCCGCGAGATCCTCGAGAAGATGGTGTTAGTCGTTTCCCCCTTCGTGCCCTACGTGGCCCAGGAAATGTGGGAGGAGTTGGGCGGCACCAACCAGGTCCTCCGCGAGCCCTGGCCATCCTACGATGCGGACCTGGCGCGCGAAGAAGAGGTGGAGATCCCGGTCCAGGTGAACGGCAAACTCCGCAGCCGCATCCGAGCCCCCTTCGGAGCCCCCCGCGAAGAACTCGAGCGCCTTGCGCAAGCCGACGAAAGGATCCGGGCGTTGGTCGAGGGCAAGCAGATCGTCAAGCTCATAGTAGTCCCCGACAAGCTCGTCAACATCGTCGTGCGGTGAAAACACCACTGGCCACGAATGCACACGCATGAACACGAATCGAAATCGAAAGTCTTATTCGTGTGAATTCGTGTCCATTCGTGGCCAGAATTGTGTTTGTCCTACTCCAGCTCGAACGAAATGAACATCAGGACCTCGTCCCGCTCAATCTGAAGCGCCACGGAGTCCCCCGGCTTGAGCCGCCCCACCGCCGTCCGTAGCCCCTCCAGGCTGTCGATCTTCGTGCCATTGAGCGTGTGGATGACGTCGCCCGCCTTGAGCCCCGTCTCCTCGGTGGCGTCGGCCGCCCGCGCTGCAACGATCACGCCCGTATCGCCGCGCAGACCCTCGAGCTGCCCCGCGATCTCTTTCGTGATCTCGATCCCCAGGATTCCGAGCCCCCGCACCAGGCTCTTGTCGGGATTGATCAGCTCCGCGAGGTTTTCGATCTGGCTCGCCGGCTCCTCGACCACCGGAACCGTGAACGACATCTTCTCCGAACCGCGCAGCACCTCAATCGTCACCGGGTTCCCGTGCGACCGCCGGAACAAGGCCGTCTCGAACCGCGGCAGATTCGGAAGCGGCGCGCCATCGAGCGAAAGCAGAATGTCGCCCACCCGGATCCCGGCTTTATCGGCCGGCCCGTCGGGCAACATGTCGGAGACCACCAGCCCCCAGTCCTGCTTGAGCCCCAGCCCCGCCGCGAGGGTGGGCGAAGTCGACTGCACGTTGACTCCGATCCGCGGGCGGCGCACATGACCATGCGCCCGGATCTCCTGGTACACGAACCGCACCACCACGCTCGGAATCGCGAAGTTCAACCCCTCGCTGCCGCCCGACTGGGACAGAATGAATGTGTTGATGCCGACCACGTTTCCGTCCAGGTCCACCAGCGGCCCGCCGCTGTTGCCGGGATTCACCGCGGCGTCGGTCTGGATGTAGATCCTCGGCTTGTCGGGATCGGGCTGGCGCATGACGGAGCTGATCACGCCCATGCTCATGCTGTCCTCGAGGCCCTCCGGACTGCCGAAGGCCAGCACCAGTTGGCCCTGCCGAAGCGTGCGGTAGTCGGCAATCTCGAGCGCGGGCAACCCTTCCGCGTCCACCTTCAGTACCGCCAGGTCGGTCTCCTTGTCCACCCCGGCGATCCGCGCCTTGAGGGTGCGCGTTCGGGCCGGGCCGGGGGACGCGGCGTTCTCGCGAGCGCCGGGCGGCGGCGGAATCACAACTCGCACCGCGAGCGCGCCCTCCACCACGTGGGCGTTCGTGATGATGTAGCCGGACGGGTCCACGATCACGCCGGAGCCGATGGCGTGCTGCCGCCCGATCAGCCCGGTGTTCTCATGGCCCTCATCGCCGATCGGCCCGTAGCCGGTCACCAGGACCTTGACCACCGAGGGCGACACCTTCAGCGACAGCTCTTCCAGGGCCTCGCTGGTCTTGCGCAGTTCGTCGCGCGAAGAGGCCCCCAGGGCCACTGCGGCGACAAGGGTAACCACCGGCAGCACGTGGCAGGCGCGCATGGGGGCGACCTCAGGAGCTACGTTTGGCGGTGAACTCCCGAGGACCTTCCTGGCCGCCCTCGCGCTCGCGCGTGAACTTGATCTCGTCGCCGGCCACTTTCCCCTTGTAGAAAAACTTCATGGAGTTGCCGTTGAACTCCACCACCACCGTGAACGAGATCGCATCCCCGTCTACCTTCCCCTCCGAGATCTGTTGTTCCCCGCGCGGGGAACTTATGGTGCCCGTAAGCTGGTCGCCCGCGGCCTTGAGATTGAAGACCGCCTCGCGGGTTTCCCCGTTGCGGCCCGGAACCTGTGCGACCCACTTGCCCGTCACGTCGGCGGCCGAAGCCGCGGCGGCGAGAACCAGAGTCAACACGAATAGTGAGCTGAAGCGCAGCGCTTTCATATAGGAAGAGATGACGGCAGCGGCGGAAACGTTACGCACCGCCATTCGTCCTTTTCCATCACCATTCCCCGGCCTCCATAGGCCGCCCGCACTATGGCCAGGTTGCGAACGGGGAAGCCCGTCAGCGCCGCCCCTCCGCCCGGTCTCAGGATGCGGTCGATCTCCGGCGCCAGGGACGCCAGCGCCTCGGCGTTAATGTTGGCCACCACGAAATCGACCGCCGCCGTGCGGATCGCCCGGACCGAGCCGGCGAAGAGGCCCACCTGAATCCCTTCGCCGCGGAACCGGTCCCGCGCAACGCCGGCGGCCTCGAAATCGATGTCGCAAGCATAGATGCGGCCGGCCCCCAGCAGCGCGGCGGCGACTGCCAAAATGCCGGAGCCGGTCCCGAGGTCGAGAACCGCCATCCCCGGGCGCAGCTGAGTTTCCATCGCTTCGAGCGCCAACTGGGTCGCCGGTCCCCATCCTGTGCCGCAGGCCAGGCCGGGCTGCATTTCGAGACGCAGGCGCCCCGCGGGCGTCGGGTCCGCGCGCCAGGACGGAACCAGGTAGAACCTGGCGCCCACCAGCACCGGCTCCCACTTCGATTGCGCCACCCCGACCCAATCCCGATCCTCGGCCGGCTCCCAGCGCGCCGGGCCCCACGCCGAGGCATCGAACGGCTGGTCGAAGAAAGCGCGCAGTGCCGCGTCCTCCTCGATGACGCCGAGTGTGCCCCGTTCCCACAACTCGGCGATCAGAGTGTCCTTCTCGGCTGGGTGGCACTCGAGGCGCAGGACGTACA
The DNA here is from genome assembly GCA_035602665.1 of Bryobacteraceae bacterium. Classification (GTDB taxonomy): domain Bacteria; phylum Acidobacteriota; class Terriglobia; order Bryobacterales; family Bryobacteraceae; genus DASWZN01. The sequence goes on from DATNLV010000392.1 coordinate 4,842, forward strand.
TTCCTTCAGGGTAGGACATGGTTCTGGGGGGCGGGCTTGAGCCCGCGCGGGGCTTCAGCCCCGCTCCGCACTACGGATTCAGCTGCAGGTTGAACGTGACCAGCGCGCCGTCTCTGACCTGCAGCCGCTGCTCGGTGCGCCGTCCGTCCTTCACCACCGCCAGCATGTAGCTGCCGATCGGCAGCACAAACGTGGCAGGCGTCTTCTCGGGACGCGGCTGGTTGTCGATGAAGATCTCCGCGCCCGCGGGGTCGCTCTCCACGCGGACCGTGCCCGTCGGTTGCGTCAGGGTGACCGTAAGCTGGCGAGGTCCGCTCACGTCCAGCATCCGGTACTCCGGGCGGTAGCCGGTGAGCGTCAGCCCGAGCGAGTGCGGGCCCTGCGCCACATCCAGCGAGCAGGGAGAAGTGCACGCGAGCGCAGCGTTGTGATCGAACATTGCCTGCACGCCGGGAGGGTCGGTCACAATCTGAATCGTGGCGAGCGAAGGCGAGGAGGCCTGCGCGGGCCGGGTGCGCGGCGGTGGGGCCGGTGTTTCCGCGCCCAGCGGCGGCACGTGTGCGCTCTCGGGCTCCTCCACCCGCTTGGCGGCGGGCGACGGCTTCGCCGGTCCCGGAGGTGGCGTAGGCGCGGTGACGGCGGTCGCCGGCTCGCCCGCGGCGGGTTCCGTCAGCAGCCACTTCTTCACTCCCAGGAACACCGCCGCGACCAGGCAGATCCCAAGCAACAGGCCCGCGATCACGAGCATGGCACGCCGGCCGGCGCCCGTCTTCGGCGGCGTGGGCGCCGGCTCCGCGTAAGCCTGCGGCCGCGCCGCGAGCGCGCCGCCCACCACCACCTCGGTCGGCATGCTCTGGCCCGCGCCCCGCGCCAGCGCCTGCCAGCCCTTCTTCGAATTCAGCGCCGCCTCCAGCGCATCGACGAACTCCGAGCAGCTGCCGTATCTCCGCGTGGGGTCCTTCGACATCGCCCGTGTCAGGACCATCGAGACGGCGAAGCCCAGCGTCGGGTTCAGGTGCTCCACCGCCGGCGGATCCTCCGAGACAATCTTGTACAGCACCGTGGTGAGCTGCTCGCCCGTGAACGGCTTCTCGCCCGTGAGCATCTCGTAAGCCACCACGGCGAGGGCGAACTGGTCGGCCTTGCCGTCCACCGGTTTGCCCTGCACCTGCTCCGGCGACATGTAGTTCGGCGTTCCCATCACCAGGCCGGTCTGGGTCAATTGGCTCGAGGCCGCGATCTTGGCGATACCGAAGTCGGCGATCTTGATCGTGGCCTCGCCGTCGATCATGATGTTGGCCGGCTTTATGTCGCGGTGGACGATCCCCTTCTTGTGCGCGTAATCGAGCGCCGCCGCGGTCTGGCGCAGGACGCCCAGGACCGTCTGCTGGCCGGGAGGGTTCGGGTCCGCCAGCAGTTTCTCGAGCGTGGGCCCATTGACGAACTCCATCGCGATGTAGGTGACGTCGCCGTCCGTGCCCACGTCGTAGACAATCACGATGCCGGGATGAGAGAGGATTCCGGCCGATTGCGCTTCGCGAAACAGGCGCTCTTGCAGCCGGACGCGCTCCGCCTGGTCGCTCAGGTCCGCGAGGCGTATGGTCTTGATGGCAACCAGGCGGCCGATGGTGGGATCCTGCGCGCGATACACCACCCCCATCGCACCGCGCCCCAGCTCGCCGAGGATCTGATAGCGGCCAATCGCATCCATATCGCGCTGCCATTGTAGCGCAGACCCATACCCCAGCAGCACGCTGAAACCCAAAATGCCTCGGTTGCGTCTATCTTCGTGAATCGGAACAGGAGGGAGCCGTGAGAACGAGGGTGGCCCGGAGAGAGAGCCGGACCGTGCTGGCATCCTTAGGACAACTCTGGTGCCGCATGATGCACAATGATGTCGCCTGGCCCGTGCAGGGACATTATCGGTGCCGCCGCTGCAACCGCGTCTACGAGGTTCCCTGGGAGGATTCCGGCGCCCACAGCGAGGCTCCGCCGCCAGCCGAACTCCGGGCCGTCAAGCCCATTTCCATCGCCGCCTAGTCCCGCCAGGTCCGCTTCCTGACGGTCGCGGTTCGGTGCCAGCACGGAACCGCGCGCGTAAGCAAGCGGACGGCCTACTCCCGCCAGGCCGCGGTGAAGATGTTGAACTCGTAGTGGTCCTTGGCGTCGCGGTCCGAGCAGAACGCCAGCGTCTTGCCGTCCGGCGAGAACTCGGGGAACGACGTGAAGCCGCCGAAGCTGGTCACCTGCTGCAGGTCCGACCCGTCAAGGTTCATCATGTAGAGCTCGAACTTGCGGCTGTCGCATTCCTGTTTGTTCGACGCGAACAGGATACGCTTGCCGTCCGGGGTAAACGTGGGGGCGAAGCTGGCGCAGCCGAAGGCCGTGATGGCGCGCGCGTTGCCACCGTCCGCGTCCGCGACCATGATTTCCATCTTCATGGGCGCCGTCACGTTATCCGCGAGCAAGGTCTTGTACCGCGCCGTTTCCTCGGGTGTCTTCGGATAGTTGGCACGCCAGACGAGCTTCGTGCCGTCGCGCGAGAGCACCGAACCGCCGTCGTAACCCAACTTGCTGGTGAGCTGCTTCTTTCCGGAACCGTCGGGCCGCATCTTCCAGATGTCCAGGTCGCCGGAAGCGAGCGAAGTGAAGACGATATCGCCGGTCTTCCAGTTGACCGTACCCTCGGCGTCGTAGCCAGGCTTGTCGGTCAGCCGTTTCTCGATATGGCCGCGGTCGTCGGCGAGAAAGATGTCGTACCCCGGGAAAACGCCCCAGACGTAGCCCCTGCTGCGGTCGGGGTTGGTTGGGCACGCATCGGAGGCCAGGTGCGTGGAGGCGTAGATGATGTGCTTGTTGTCGCCCAGGAAGTATCCGCAGGTGGTGCGGCCCTTGCCGGTGGAGACAAGATGCTGGTCCGAGCCATCCGCGTTCATGACAAACATCTGGTCGCACTCGTAGGGCGGCCTGGTGGATTGAAAAATGAGCCGCTTGCCGTCGGGCGCCCAATAGGCCTCGGCATTCTGCCCGCCGTGCGTGAGCTGGTGGATGTCGGCCAGGTGGTTCGATTGCGCGGCGGCGATGGCGGCCGCGGCCAGAGACAACAAGAGAAGGTTTCGCATCCCTGGTGCAAGTATACTGGAACACTATGCCTACCGCCCGCTCCGCTGCTACCGTTCTGTCTTTCGCATTGCTGGTATCTGCCGCGTCGACCGCGCAGCAACCTCCGGCGGCAGGGATCAGCGACGTTGAAGTCAACCAGCGCGTGGAGTCGTTACTCCAGCAGATGACCCTCCAGGAGAAGATCGGCCAGATCACGCAGCTTGGTCCCGGGCCGATCGGGCCGGAGAATCTGCAGCCGGAGGACCTGATTCGCCAGGGCCGGGCCGGGTCCGTGCTCTGGACGATCGATTCCGCCCAGATCAAGAGGATGCAGGAGATCGCCGTCAAGGAGAGCCGCCTCAAGATCCCGCTGCTATTCGGCTTCGACGTGATTCACGGTTTCAAGAACGTCTTCCCCGTGCCGATCGGCGCGGCTTCCAGCTGGGATCCGGCCATGGTGGAACGCGCTCAGGCGATGGCCGCGCACGAAGCCTCGGTCTCGGGAATCAACTGGACCTTCGGCCCGATGGTGGATATCGCGCGCGATCCCCGCTGGGGACGCATCGTCGAGGGCGCGGGCGAGGACCCGTACCTCGGGGCTGCGATGGCGCGCGCGCAGGTTCTTGGTTTCCAGGGACCGCGACTCGGAACGCCCGATCGCGTGCTGGCCAGCGTGAAACACTTCGCCGGATATGGCGCGGCCGAGGGCGGGCGCGACTACGACGCCTGCTACATCCCCGAGGAGCTCTTCCGCAACGTCTACCTGCGTCCCTTTCAGGCCGCGGTCGATGCCGGAGTGGGCACGGTGATGAGCGCGTACATGGATCTGAACGACGTCCCGGCAAGCGGCAACAAGTGGCTGCTCGAGGACGTGCTGCGCCGCGACATGGGCTTTCGCGGATTCGTGATCAGCGACGCATGGGCCGTCGCCAGCCTGGCGGTCCACGGCTACGCGCGCGATCCCGAAGATGCCGCCTTTCGGGGCCTGACGGCCGGGGTCAACATGGACATGGGCAGCGAGACCTATTTGAGACACGTCGCGAAGCTCGTGGAGAGCGGCCGGTTGCCCATCGCCGTGCTCGACCGGATGGTGAGCGAGATTCTGGCGGTCAAGGTTCGCCTGGGAGTTTTCGAGCACCCTTACGGCGACCTCGCCATCAAGGAGAAAGTGCTCAACGATCCCGAACACCGCGCTGCGACGCGCGTGGCCGCACAGCGCTCCATGGTCCTCCTGCGCAATGAAGGCGGGGCTCTGCCGTTAAAGAAGACGCTCGCCTCCATCGCTGTCATCGGGCCGATCGCGGATTCAACGGAGGAGATCAAGGGTTCGTGGACGGCGGAATGGAGCCAGGGAGTCTCTGTGCTGGAGGGCCTGCGAAACAAGCTGCCAAACGCCAGGATCGAGTTCGTGCGCGGCGGCGACATGCAGCGGCTCTTCCCCTTGCCCTGGGACGCGGATCAAGGCAAGAAGGCGACTCCGCTGATGCCTGAGGCGGAGATGAAGAAGGAAGTGGCGAAGGCGGTCGAGGCCGCAAAGGGTGCTGAGGCTGTGGTGCTGGTGCTCGGCGAGCGCGCCGCCATGAGTGGGGAAGCGGCATCGCGCGCCTCGCTCGCGCTCCCCGGAAATCAGCAGGAATTGCTGGAAGCCGTCGTCGCGACCGGAAAGCCCGTAGTGCTCGTGCTGCTGAATGGAAGACCGCTCGAAATCGGGTGGGCGGCGGAGCACGTGCCTGCCATTCTCGAAGCCTGGTACCCAGGAACGGAGGGAGGCAACGCGATCGCCGATGTGCTCGTTGGCGACGTCAATCCGGGCGGCAAGCTTCCGGTTTCCTGGCCGCGAGTGACGGGGCAGGTGCCCGCCTACTACAACCACAACCTGACGCACTCTCCCGAAGACGCTCCGGGATTCACGTCGCGTTACGCGGATCTTGCGAGCACTCCTCTATATCCGTTCGGTTATGGACTGAGCTACACGACCTTCGTCTTCTCGAACCTCAAGCTCGATCAGCAGTCCATCAGCGCTTCCGGGACGCTGCAGGTCTGGGTCGATGTCGAGAATCGAGGCGCTGTGGCTGGCGACGAGGTCGTTCAGCTTTACATACACCAGAGGGCCGGCAGCGCCTCGCGCCCGGTTCGCGAACTGAAGGGCTTCGAGCGCATCGCACTCGCGCCCGCGGAGAAGAAGACCGTGCACTTTTCGCTCGGCAAGGATGGGCTGAAGTTCTGGAGTCCTCAAGCCGGGACCTGGGTTGTCGAGCCGGAGCAGTTCGACGTTTGGGTGGGTGGAGACTCGAAGGCGCCTCTGCACGCGGAGTTCCGGGTTCAATAGGTTGGTATGATGAGGCTGAACTCTGGGGCAACACAATGAAGATCTTCAAGCGGGCGCTTGCGCCTATTTTACTCTGCGCGGCGTGGACCGCCCTCGCGGCGGACCCGGCCATCGACCCGAGCGTCTACCTGGACGATGTGAAATTTCTCGCTTCGCCGGAGTTGCGCGGGCGCGGCACCGGTTCGCCGGAACTGGAGAAAGCGGCTGACTTCATCGGCGGCAAGTTCCGTGAGTTCGGATTGAAGCCCGCCGATGGCAAGAGCTTCTTCCAGTCCTTCCCGGTGGTGGTGGGCGCCAAGTTGGGCAAAGACAACCGGTTTCAGTTCACCCAGGACGGACGGCCCGCGACGTTGCGATGTCCGGAGGATTTCGTTCCGCTGAACATCTCGTCATCGGGGAAGCTGGCCGGCGCGGTGGTGTTCGCCGGCTACGGAATCACCGCGCCCGAGTATCAGTACGACGACTACGCGGGCCTGGACGTGAAGGGGAAAATCGTCCTGATCCTGCGCCACGAGCCGCAGGAGAACGACGAGCATAGCGTCTTCGCCGGCAAGAATTTCACCATGCACGCCACCTTCGCCAGCAAAGCTGCCAACGCCAAGGCCCATGAAGCGGCGGGCGTGATCCTGATTTCGGACACCGCCGCCCATCACGGAGAGGCCAACGAACTGGAGAAGCTTGGCGCCGCCGAGGGCCCCACCGACGCCGGCATCGTGTTCATGCAGGTAAAGGCCGCGGACGCCGTGCCGTGGTTCCAAAGCGCCGGCAAGAGTCTGGACGACATCCAGGCGGGGATCGATAAAGACCTCAAGCCCGAGTCGTTTGCTTTTCCTGAAACTCTGCGCGTGGACGCCTCCGTGGACCTGGTTCGCGAACGCAAGACCGTGCGCAACGTCGCCGCGCTGTTGCCCGGCACGACGGACGAGTACGTGATCCTGGGCGCGCACTACGACCACCTCGGCCTGGGCGGTCCGTATTCCCTGGCGCCCTCGATGACGGGCACGGTGCATCCCGGCGCCGACGACAACGCTTCGGGCGCCGCGGGCGTGATCGAGCTGGCGCGCTGGTTCGCGAGCCAGCCGAAACAGAAGCGGGGAATCCTGTTCCTGGAGTTCGCGGGCGAGGAGATGGGGCTGCTGGGATCGGCCTGGTACGCCGGCCATCCCGAGCTTCCGCTCGAGAAAGCCGCCGCCATGCTGAATATGGACATGATCGGCCGGGTGCGCGGCGATAAGGTCTACATTGGCGGCGCGGGAACCGCAACCGACTTCCGGCCGATGCTCGAAGAAGCCGCCGCGAAGGTCCACCTGAAGGCCGATTTGTCGGACAACGCCGGCTTCGAAGGGGCGAGCGACCACGTGTCCTTCGTCGCCAAGCAGGTGCCCGTGTTGTTCTTCTTCTCCGGCCTGCACGCCGACTATCACAAACCCAGCGACACGTGGGACAAGATCGATGCGCCCGACGCTGTGAGAGTGCTGGATCTGGTGGCGGACGTGACGGAGCAACTGCGCGAGGCGGGGACGAAACCGCAGTTCGTTCGCGTGTTGGCATCGCCGCACGGGGCTATGGCTGTCGGCCCGGTGGGCGGCTCGTCGGGTTACGGCCCCTATTTCGGCTCGGTGCCGGATTTCGGTGGAGAGGTGAAAGGCGTCAAGTTCGCCGATGTGCGGGAAGGCAGTCCGGCCGCCACAGCCGGCTTGAAGGGCGGCGACGTATTGGTGGAGTTCGACGGCAAGAAGATCGAGAACCTTTACGACTTCACCTACGCGCTACGCGCCAGGAAGCCGGGCGACGTGGTCAAGGTGAAGGTGCTGCGCGGCGACACGCCCGTTGAAGTCATGGTGACGCTGACGAAGAGGCAATAGGGCCGGGCGAGGAGGTCCGCTCCCTGACGGTCGCGGTTCGGTGCTGAAGGTGCTGAAGGGCAGATTGCCCGCCGTCGGGGCTTCTGTCAGAATAGAGGGTTCGACTTCTCGCAGAGTTCCTGGAGGAAGAATCAGGTGGCAGACGGACGCAGCTCTATTTTTACGTCGGAATCGGTGACCGAGGGGCATCCCGATAAGGTTGCCGATCAGATTTCGGACGCGGTGTTGGATGCCGTGCTGGCGGAAGACCCCATGGGCCGTGTGGCATGCGAGGTGCTCGTGACCACCGGCCTGTGTCTGGTGGCCGGCGAGATTACGGCCAGTCCGAACTGCCATCTCGATGTGCAGAAACTGGCGCGCGACACCATCCGCGACATCGGATACAACGACGCCCGGATGGGGTTCGACGCCGATACCTGCGGCGTCATCAACGCGGTCCAGAAGCAATCGGCGGACATCGCCATGGGGGTCGATACCGGCGGCGCAGGCGACCAGGGGCTGATGTTCGGCTACGCCTGCAACGAGACCCCCGAACTGATGCCGTTGCCCATCATGATCGCCCACAAGCTGGTCCACCGGTTGAGCGAGGTGCGGCGCCAGGGACTGGTCGATTTCCTGCGGCCGGACGGCAAGTCGCAGGTCAGCGTGGAATATGTCGACGGCCGGCCCAAGCGGATCACCGCCATCGTGGTCTCGACGCAGCACAGCCCGGAGATTTCGCACGAGGCGCTGTGCGCCGAGGTGAAGCGGTTGGTCATCGACCCCGTGATTCCGGCGGACATGGTGGATGCCGAGACCAAGTATCACATCAATCCGACGGGGCGGTTCGTTGTCGGCGGCCCGCACGGCGACACAGGGCTGACCGGGCGAAAGATCATCGTCGATACCTACGGCGGGATGGGACGGCACGGCGGCGGCGCGTTCTCCGGCAAGGACCCGACGAAGGTGGACCGCTCGGCGTGCTACATGGCGCGCCACATCGCCAAGAACATCGTCGCGGCCGGACTGGCCAGCCGTTGCGAGGTCCAGCTCGCCTACGCCATCGGCGTCGCGGACCCGGTGTCGATTGCGGTGAACACGTACGGGACGGGACAGATCGACGAGGCACGGCTGGTTGAATTGGTCCGCGCGAATTTCCCGCTGACGCCGCGCGGCATGATCGATTACCTGCGCCTGCGACGGCCGATTTATCGCAAGACCGCCGCGTTTGGTCATTTCGGCCGCACGGAAGAGAGTTTCACGTGGGAAGCCACGAACAAGGCCGCCGTGCTGCGCGAAGAAGCGCGGCTGTCGGCGGCCCAGGTATAGCGCCGCAAGGAGACCCATGTCCACGATTACCATCGCTCATGACATCAAAGACATTTCGCTGGCCGACGTCGGCAAGCGGCGCACGGAATGGGCCTTCCAGTCCATGCCGGTGCTCCAGACCATCCGCAAGCAGTTCATCAAGACGCAGCCGCTGGCGGGCATACGCATCGGCGCCTGTCTGCACGTGACTACCGAGACCGCGAACCTGATGATCACGCTGCGCGACGGCGGAGCGCTGCCGGTGCTCTGCGCTTCCAATCCGCTTTCCACGCAGGACGACGTGGCTGCGACGCTGGTGCGGGACTACGGCATTCCGGTCTTCGCCATCAAAGGCGAGACCAACGAGAGCTACTACTCGCACATCCTGGCGTGCATCGATTCGAAGCCGCAGATCACCATGGACGACGGCTGCGACCTGGTCACGGTGCTGCACACCAAGCGGCAGGACGCCCTCGCGGACGTGTTCGGCGGCACCGAGGAAACGACCACGGGCGTGATCCGTCTGCGGGCCATGAGCAAGGAAGGCGTGCTGCGGTATCCCGTGATTGCCATCAACGACGCCCTGACCAAGCACCTGTTCGACAACCGCTACGGCACGGGCCAGAGCACGCTCGACGGCATCATCCGCGCGACCAACGTCCTGCTGGCTGGCCTCACCGTGGTGGTGGCGGGCTACGGATGGTGCGGGCGCGGGTTCGCGAATCGCGCGCGGGGCCTCGGCGCGAACGTGATTGTGACGGAGATCGATCCGACCAAGGCCATCGAGGCCGTCATGGACGGCTTCCGCGTGATGTCGATGCTCGAGGCCGCCGAGATTGGCGATCTTTTCGTCACCCTGACCGGCAACAAGAGCGTGATCGCGCGCGAGCACTTCGAGCGCATCAAGAGCGGCGCGATCGTGTGCAACTCCGGCCACTTCAATGTCGAGATCGACCTCGAGGCGCTGGGCAAAATGGCGTCCTCCAGGCACCAGGTTCGCGAGTATGTCGAGGAGTTTGCTCTGCGCGACGGGCGGCGGGTGTACGTGCTGGGCGAAGGCCGGCTGATCAACCTGGCCGCGGCGGAGGGGCATCCCGCCTCAGTGATGGACATGAGCTTCGCCAACCAGGCGCAGGCGGTGGAGTACCTGGTGCAACACCATGCGGAGATGGAGAAGCGGGTCCACGCGGTTCCCGAGGACCTCGACAGGAAGGTCGCGCGCATGAAGCTGGAATCCATGGGGGTCAAGATCGACCGGCTGACTCCGGAGCAGGAGCGGTACCTGGCGAGTTGGTCGGAAGGGACGTAGGAACGTAGCTGTCAGCTTTCAGCTATCAGCTTTCAGCTCACGCGGCGGCGGGGCAGTTGTCTGTCTGGCTGATAGCTGACGGCTGAAAGCTGACAGCTTATTGGAGACACACCTTTGGCAGATCCTCAGAGCACTAAGCAGACACTCGAAATTGCGGTTCCGGCGAATGAGGTGGAAGCGGAGACGGCGCGGGTCGTCGAATCTTTGCAGAAGAAGATACGCCTGCCGGGATTCCGGCCGGGCAAGGTTCCGCTGGATCTTATCCGCCACCGCTACCAGGAGGACGTCCGGCACGAGGTGATCGAGAAGCTCATCCCGCGGCATTTCTTCAAGAGGGCCGAGGCCGAGGGGCTGGCCGTCGTCGGCAGGCCCAATGTCACCGAAGTGAAGCTCGAAGCCGGCGAGCCTCTGCGGTTCAAGGCCGAGTTCGAGGTGGCGCCCACGATCGAGCTCAAGGGGTATCAGGAAGTCACCATCCCTTACCAGGATCCCGAGATCGCGGAGGAAGACATCGCGAAGCGGATCGAGCAACTGCGCGAGCAGAAGGCCGACTACGCCAACGTGGACCCGCGGCCTGTCGAGAGCGGGGACCACGCCGTAGTGGCGCTCGAGAGCCTGGCGGGCGCTCCGGGCCAGCCGATCAAGCAGGACGAACTGACGCTGCACGTCGGCGGCGAGGATACGCTCGGCGACTTCAGCGACAACCTGGTGGGCATGACGCCGGGCGAGACCAAGGAGTTCGACGTCCGCTACCCGGAGGACTACGGGCAGCCCAAGCTGGCGGGCAAGACGATTCGCTTCCGCGCCACGCTCAAGGGCATCCGTCACAAGGAACTGCCGGAGCTCAACGACGAATTCGCGCGCGACCTGGGCGACTATCAGAACCTGGAGGAGCTGCGCGAGGCGGTGCGAAAGTCGCTCTTCTCCGAGCGCCAGTACTTCGCCCAGCAGGAAGCCAAGGGCAAGATCGTGGACGCGCTGGTGGCAAGCCACGAGTTCCCGGTTCCCGAAGCGTTCATCGAGCGGCAGATCGAGGCCGAGGTGGAGCGCAACCTGCGCATGCTGGCGGCGGAAGGCGTGGACCCGCGTTCGATCAAGCTGGACTGGGACAAGGTGAAGGCGACGCAGCGCGACAAAGCGGTTCACGACGTGAAGGCTTCGCTGCTGCTGGACAAGATCGCCGAGGCCGAGCAGATCCGCGTGGAGCAGGACGAGGTGGACCGCGAGGTGCAGCGCATCGCGCGCCAGGAGCGCGAGCCGGTGGCGGCGACCCGCAAGCGGCTGGAGAAGGACGACGGAATCCGCCGCATCGCCAACCACATCCGCACCGACAAGACGCTGGACTTCCTGTTCGAGCACGCGCGCAAAGAGGCGGCCGGGGCGTAGATCCGCTTGCTTACGCGCGCGGTTCGGTGCTGAGGCAGTGTTGCTTGTGGCGCACGCACTCATGCGTGCCGCATCGAGACTCATCTCGACGCCAAGGTGTCGGCAAGAGTGCCGACACGGCAGGCTGAAGCCTGCGCCACGGGCCTGCGCATAACTGTCAATCTGCGTGCCGCACTACGCTAGTTGCCGCGATCCACGGGATACCGCGCCATCCAGATGTTGCCGGTGAACTCAATCAGGTTGAAGACGATCTTGTCGCGAGTCAGCGAGAGATCGAGCGAGGGCGCGGACATGTGCATCAGGGACAGGCGGTTGGTATGGAAATGATACACGGCCGAAGGCTCGTCAATGGGCCGCTTGCTGATCGGATCCAGCCGCTGCTTCCAAATGCAGCCGAAGCCGTCGCGTAGGGAATAGAAGTAAAGCGCGTCTCCAGAGCCAGGCCATCGAGGCTTGTCATCCCAGGCATCGCCGCCGGTCACGGCGATCCACTCCTTCGGGCCGGGCGCGGACCCGTTCCGAAATGGTGCGATGAAGATGCGGGCCCGGTCGGGCCTGGTCTTGGCGACAAACGCGACCCAGCCATCGTCGGGAGAAAAATGCGCCTGGTCGAGACTGAACTCGGGATGTTGGAGCAGAGGGGCCTGCGCTCCCGAAGTCACATCGAGCAGATCCACGCGCCTAGGCTGGCCGCTCAGGTAGAGCAGTTTTGTTCCGCCGGATGACCAGTCCATAGGCTCGCCGCAATCCCCGCACACTTTTTCGGCGATGCCCCGGCTTGTAGCGAGAACGTAAATAGACCTCTTCTGCTTCTCGAGCACGGAATACGCCACTTTCGATCCGTCGGAGGTGATGATTGGCGCCGACACCTGGATCGCCCCGGAGGTGAGAGCGGTCTCCTGCCCGCTGTCGAGGTCCTTCATCCAGATGTCCTTGTCCCCGGACCTTCTCGAGAGAAACACGATCTTGTTGCCATCCGCCGACGCCGACGGGTTGGTGTCTGGCGCCGCGCTTCGAGTCAGTTGCTGTAAGTCGCCGGCGTCGGGGCGCCGCAGATAGGCTGTCCCTTTCGGGTGGATCGGCAGACTCCAGAGGCTGTTGTGGGAGGAGAAGCTGGAGAAGGCCAGAAGGGTCTCCTGGCCCGAGGGATCCAGGGCGCGGGAAGGTTCTGCGTCCCGGCCGCTGCCGAACGTCAAGCGCTGCGGTTCGCTCGACGCCTTCCAGGTTGTGGGAGAGATTCGTATCTTCCACAAGCTGGTGCTGTCTCCGATGCTGGCCGAGAACATCAGGTCCTGCCCTGCCCAATCGCCCGGCCCCATATACGCCGAAAGGCCCTGGCGGCGGAAGGTATCAAAGGCACCCGTCTTGACCGCAACCCCACCATCGAGCGGGACCACCCACCAGTCGGACGCCTGTGGCGGGGAAGCTGACGGGCCTTGGATTCCCTCGAACAGGAGATGCTTGCCGTCGGGCGTCCAGATTGGATAGCGAGCGTCCGTGAAGCCCGCTTCGAGAGTCCGTGAGGTCCCGCCGGTGGACGGCACGACAAACACCTTCCTGCCGGAGGGACCGACCCTGGCCGGGTCACCCACCCAGTACGCGATCTGGCTGCCATCGGGAGAGAACCGCGGGTTGCGGCCGAGCTTGGCAATCAATCTTTCCTCGCCTCCCAGCGACGAAACGATGTAGACACCGCCGCCATCCCGGTCGGAACGGAAAACAACCCTGCCCCCGTCAGGAGAGAAGGAGGGAAGACCATCATCGGCAGGATCGCGTGTGAGCCGCAGAGGTTCTCCGCCGACGAGCTGTTGGACCCAGATATCGAGATCCCCATCGCTCGCGCGATCGGAGGCATAGGCCAGGAGGCGGCCGTCATGCGAAAGAGCCGGGTTTACGGTGAGCCCGGAATCGAACGTCAGCCGAGTGAGGGTTGCGGGCTGGCCGGGAGAGCCCGCCCGGAGGCGCAACCAGATCAGAATCCCGGCAGCCAGCAATAGAACAATGCCAGCGGCGATGGAGAGGCCGTGGCGCCCCTGGGCAGCCCGCTTCGCAAGAGCCGGCAACTCCTCTACGAACCCGCCGGAATCCGATTCCTCCCGCAGGGCGTCCAGGGCAATGCTCAGATCGTCCATGTGCTGGAAGCGGCGCCGGACGTCCTTCCGCAGGCACAAGCTGAGGACCCGCTCCACGCCCCGCGGCATGTGGGGCCGCGTCTCGTGTAGCGGCTTTGGCTCATCCCGGAGGATCGCCGACAGAGTGGCGGTCCTGGTTTCTTTCTGAAACGCGCGCTGGCCGGTGAGCATCTCGTAGAAAACCGATCCGAAAGAAAAAATGTCGGACCGGGCATCCACTTTCTTCCCTTCCGCCTGCTCAGGCGACATGTAGGCCACGGTGCCCACGACCGCGCCCTCGTGGGTCAGCTGCGTCTGGGTGCTGGCCATATCGTCGCTTCCGGAGGGTTCGGTGAGCTTTGCCAAGCCGAAGTCCAGCACCTTAACCTGGCCCTTGCCGGTAACTATGATGTTTGAAGGCTTAAGGTCCCGGTGGACAATGCCCGCGGCGTGGGCCGAAGCCAGGGCGTCGGTGATTTGCACGGCGTATTGCAGCGCCTCACGGAGAGGCAGACCCTTGCGCCCGATGAGTTGCTGGAGCGTCTTGCCTTCGACGCATTCCATGGCGATGAAATCAACGCCGTCTTCCGTAACAATGTCGTAGATCGTAACGATGTTGGGATGGTTGAGAGCGGAGGCAGTTCGAGCCTCCAGTATGAAGCGCTTTGTCCTTTCCGGGTCGGCCACCGCCTCTGGAGGCAGGGCCTTAATGGCGACGGGACGGCCCAGGCGCGTGTCGAGTGCCCGGTAGACGGTGCCCATGCCGCCTTGACCCAGCTTCTCGACTATCTGATAGTGCCCAAGCGATTGCCCGATCATGCCTCACCGAGCGTCACCCCTTGGGTGTCATCTTAGGCCCCACCCCCTGCACAAGTCAATGTGGGGCGACGAGAGCGACCACGAAGGGTAAATAAAGCTTGCGCATCCCCGTGGGCCTAACTATACTTGCCTTAATCCGTAACTGGAGGAGGCACATGTCGGAGCATATAGAGATCCGCATACACGTCCCTGGCGACCTCGGGTTAACCGAGGAACAGATTGCCATCCTGAAAGAGAAAGTGAGAGTCGAGATTGTTGCTTCCACCGTGCCGACCCACGGTCTTACCCCGCAGGCACCGCAGCGGATAGCAATTCAGATGATTGACGACCCGCTGGGACTCTAGTTGTAACGGCTCGCACAGATGCCGCAATCGACACCTGAAAGCAGAGTCTGTCTCATCAGCCCTCCAACCGCAACCGATCTGGATGACCGGGAGCTGGCGGAGAGCGAAGCAGTGCGTCTGATCGCGGACGAGGCCCCCACCGGAATTCTGAGCCTGGCCGCCGTGCTCGAACAGCGGGGAATCGCACCCCGGATCTTCAATCTGAACCGGCTGTATTACGAGTATCTTCGCGGTGCGGAAAACACGGACGATTTCTGTGCGTACGTCGCACGCAAGCTGAGGTTCGAATCGTTCGACGTTTTCGGGTTCAGCACGATCTGCAGCACCTATCCGCTCACCATCCGGATCGCGAGGGAGGTGAAGCGAGCACACCCGGAGGCCACCATCGTTCTTGGCGGCCCGCAGGCCTCGGTGGTGGATGTCCAGACCCTGCGGTCCTTCGATTTCGTGGACTTCATTGTGCGGGGTGAGGCCGAGGAGACATTCCCGCAACTCCTGACCGCCCTGGCAGGGGACGGCCGGTTGGACCTCATTCCCGGAATCACATTCCGGCGGAACTCGGAGATTATCCGAAACGCGAACGCTCCGGTCATTCTGGACCTGGATGCGCTTCCCATGCCGGCCTTTCACCTCTACCCCGAACTGAAAGACTGCCGCTCCGTGCCGCTCGAAATCGGGCGCGGCTGCCCGTTTGCCTGCACGTTCTGCTCGACCAACGACTTCTTCCGCCGCCGCTTTCGCCTCAAATCACCCGAGCGGGTCATCGAGCAGATGAGGTCGATCCGGCGGGAATACGGCATCGAGAAGTTCAACCTCGTTCACGACATGTTTACGGTGGATCGCAAACGCGTCGTCGCCTTCTGTGAGGCCATGCTGGATTCGGAGGAGGGCTTCCAGTGGGGTTGCAGCGCCCGCACCGATTGCGTTGACGAAGAGTTGATCGCCCTGATGGCGCGGGCCGGTTGCCGGAGCGTCTTTTTCGGCGTCGAAACCGGGTCCGTCCGCCTCCAGGGCCTCATCGACAAGAACCTGGACCTTCGCGAAGCCGCGCGGACGATCCGGCACACGGATAGCCATGGGATCAACACTACCGTCTCGCTGATCACCGGGTTTCCCGAAGAGACCATGGAAGACCTCCGCGAAACGGTCGGCTTCCTGATGGACTCTCTGCGATTCGACCATGTGGAGCCGCAGCTCCACCTGCTCGCCCCTTTGGCCGAGTCTCCTATCTGTACCGAGTATCGAGACCGGCTGCTGATGGACGACATCTTTTCGGACATGGCCTATCAGGGTTGGCGCCAGAACCCCGCTGACAGGGCGCTCGTGGCGTCTCATCCTGAGATCTTTCCGAACTTCTACTACGTCCCCACGCCGGGGATCGAGAGGCATTATGTCAAGGAGCTGCGGGACTTCATCCTGCACGGAATCGCGCGGTTCCGCTGGCTCCTGGTGGCGCTTGGCCAGAATCGGGGCGGCCTCCTCCGGGTCTTCGACGAATGGAAAGCGTGGCGTCAGGACATCCTGAAGAAGGCGTTCGCTTCCGACAGCGAATCCAGCATCTACTATTCCAAAATCGAATTCCGGCGGGACTTCCTGCAATTCGTCTCGTCCCACTGCGTCGCTACGATGGACGGTGCGCGTCCCGCCATGTTGGCGCTCGTGGCATACGAGGCTTCGCTCGATTTAGCGGACGGAGCCGTCGCGCCGCAGCCCGTGAGTGGCGCGCCGAGACTCACCGAGGGGCTGCACCTGGCCGAGCTCGACTCCGACTATAAAGAAATCATCCGGCGCCTCCGGGAAAAGGAGAGCCTGGATGGGGTTCCGGCGTTGCGGGCGGTGGTTGCGCTTCGGAAGAGCCCCGAGAAACGCCTGGAGGTGGTGCAGCTCAGCGATCTGGCGGGGCAAATCCTGCGCCTATGCGACGGCCGGCGAACGGTCGCTGAGATTGCAGATCTCCTTTCTCGCCGCGGCGAGGACACTGCTGGCGTTCCGCCGGAGAAGGCCTGCCTCTTTGGTTTGGAGTTGCTGCGCCAGGAGGGCCTGATCGCCGCGTAAGGCGATTCGCACGGTGTGAAGTGGAGACCAGCGAACGTTCGTTACCGAGCCGCGACCGCAAGGGAGCGGACCGTGCCTTGCCTGCTTTCATGCCGTGCGCATGAAAGCAGGCAAGGCACGGTCCG
>DATNLV010000399.1:0-4254 GCA_035602665.1 Bryobacteraceae bacterium
TCCCGTATCCAGGACTTCTATCAGACCAAGGGTTACTTCGCCGCCCGCGTGCTCGAGCAGAAGGTGAACGTGCACAACACGCCCGCCGGGTGGTTCCGTGTACCGTTTATCTACACGCCCAAGGCCGGTATCGCCGCCGACATCACCCTGCCGATCGAAGAGGGCCAGCTCTATCGCCTGCGCAACGTCAACTATGTGGGCGTGAAGCTGTTCCGCGTGCCCGAGAGCCTCACCGGGCCCATGTTCAAGATGAGGGCCGGCGATGTGTTTTCCACCGAGAAGCTGCGCAAGGGCATGGAGAACCTGCGCGACCTTTACGGCAGCTTCGGCTACATCGACTTCGTCCCCGAGCCGCTTCCCGAGACCGTGGCGGGCACCAACCAGATCGATCTGACCATCACCGCCGACGAGGGTAAGCAGTTCTACGTGCGCCGCATCGATTTCCAGGGCAACACCACCACCCGCGACAAGGTGATCCGCCGCGAAATCCTGATCGACGAGGGCGACCTGTTCAATTCCAAGATGTGGGAGATGAGCATCCTGCGCCTCAACCAGCTGGGGTATTTCGAGATCCTCAAGAAAGAGGACGCGGCGCAGATCACGCGCAACCCGCAGTCCAATACGGTCGATCTCACCCTGAAGGTGAGGGAGCGCGGCAAGAACACCATCGGCCTCACCGGAGGCGTGTCGGGCATCGCCGGCAGTTTCGTCGGCCTCAATTACTCCACCAACAACTTCCTGGGCCTGGGCGAGACGCTCTCCGTCGAATCGCAGTTGGGAACGCGCATCCGGAACGTGACGTTCGGCTTCACCGAGCCCTATTTCCTCGATCGCCCCATCCAGACGGGTTTCACCGTCACCATCCAGCGGTTCAATTACGATCAGGGCCGCGAAGCGTCGATCCTTTACGGGCAGAACCTGATCCCGCTGTTCCAGGCCGAAGGTACGCAGAACCTGCTGAATTACGTCTCCGACACCATCGGCTTCACGGTATTCGCGAGTTATCCCCTGCGGCGCAGCTTCTCGCGGCTGGGCATCGCCTACGGTTACAGCATCAGTTCCTACACGCCTCTGACCACCGCGGCGACGACGTACTTCGACTATTCCACTTTCGCGGGCACTCTGAGCGGACCCAACCAGTTGACGGGCATCCGGACGAGTTCGATCACCCCGTCGTATTCCTACAACTCCATCGACAATCCCATGACCCCGTCGCACGGCCACAGCCTGTCGGTTTCCGGCTCCGTTGCCGGGACCTGGCTGGGTGGCAACGTGAACACCGTCCAGCCATCGCTTCAGTTCACCTACTTCCACCCCGCCCTGAAGAAAGGGCATGTGTTCGGAATGCGCCTCATGGGCACGATGATTTCCGGCTACGGTGGCAAATCGGCGCCGCCCTTCAACCGCTACTACATTGGCGGCGAGCAGGACGTGCGCGGGTTCGAGATCTGGGGCATCAGTCCGATCGCTTTCATCCCCAGCGCGGCCACGGTCAACGTGTTGAACGCCGACGGTTCCCAGCGCGTGCAGAAGTCCTTCGACTCGTCCGGCAACGTGACCTACACGAACGCCACCATGACCATCCCGGTCTATCAGGCGATTGCCATCGGCGGCGATACCCAGGCCATCAGCAACTTCGAGTACCGCATCCCGATTTTCGGCCCGGTGACGCTGGCCGCCTTCTTCGATGCGGGATGGGATCGGGTGACCTTGCCATCGCAGCTCACCATAAGCTCGTCGCGCCTGCAGCAGTTGAACCAGGAGTTTCCCTGGGCGGGGTTCACCAATGAAATCAAAATCGCTCCGGGCACGCAGAAGCTCCGGACCTCGACCGGCCTCGAGCTCCAGGTGGTTCTGCCCGTGGTCAACGCGCCGTTCCGCATCTACTACGCGTACAACCCGTCGATCTACAACGGGGCCGTGCAGCAGCCCATCGTGGTCGACCGCTCGATGTTCCCGAATTCGGCCAGCTACGCAAACGCCGTAGGCACCATCGGTACCGGATATAACTACCCGGACCGGCGGACCTCGTTCCGTTTCACCATCGGACGGACGTTCTAGTGTGGCGCCCATCTCCGTACCGAGCCGCGACCGCAAGGGAGCGGACACCACCGAACCGCGACCGTCAGGGAGCGGAAAGAAGTGACGCTGTGCTAACATCAAGACTTTGAAGGAGTTGATTCCGTGACGAAAAGCGTGTTTCGCGCGCCCCTGCTGGCGCTGGGTTTCGGAGTTCTGGCCTTCGGCCAGGCGGCCGCCCCGCCCACTAAGGTTGGCATTCTCAATATTCAGCAAGCGATCGCCCAGACCAAGGACGGGCAGAAGGCCGCTGGCGAACTCACCACCAAGTACCAGCCGAAGAAGACGGAACTGGAGCAGAAGCAGGCCGAGGTGTCTCAACTCGAGCAGCAATACCGCTCCGGAACCAACACCATGTCGGACGAGGCCAAGCAAAAGCTGGCGCGGGACATCGAACAGCGCCGCAAGCAGCTACAGCGCGACACCGACGATGCGCAGGCGGAACTGCAGCAGGATCAGGACCGCGTGCTCCAGACGCTCGGCCAGAAAATCATGGTGGTGGTGGATAAGTACGCCGGCGAGCACGGCTTCGCCATCATCCTCGACGTAAGCTCGCCCCAGACGCCGGTTCTCTTCGCCTCCAACTCGATCGATATCACGCGCGACATCGTCACGCTGTACGATCAGGCGCAGGGCGCCGCCCCAGCCGCGGCCGCGCCGGCCCCGAAGCCCGCCGCACCGGCTCCAGCGAAGTAAGATCGAACACAGGCACACCTTGTGGGGCAGGATGGAATCCTGCGCGCCGGTTGTGAACCGGCGCCGGGCCGACCGGTTAACAGAGGCTTATAGGCAGGTTGCCAACCCGCCGCAGGTTTGACAACCTGCCCCACAACCTCCGCCGATCCTCACATCTGGGGCTTCAGCGCACGGGGTTGCCGCCACAACAGATACCCGATCAGCGTCTTCCCGTCGATGATGCGGCGGGCCTGGATCATGCGGTCCAGCTCCCGCTTGGTGAACCAGCGGCACTCGATCCGCTCGTCCTCCATGGGAGTCGCCTGGCCCGCGGTAAGTCCGGTAGCCAGGTAAATCGTCATGGTCTCGGCGACGTACCCCGGGCTCGCATAGTAAGTGACCAGCTTCTGCCACGTGCGCGCCCGGTAGCCGGTCTCTTCGATCAGCTCGCGCTTGGCCGCGGCCAGAACCGTTTCGCCTTCGTCCACCCGCCCGGCCGGCAGCTCCCACAGCGACGCGCCCGCCGCCAGCCGGAATTGTCGCACCAGCAGCACCCGGCCTTTCTCATCGACAGGCATCATCACCGCCGAAGGGCCGTGGCGCACAATCGCGCGCTTGATCCGCAAGCCGCCGGGCTCGAGCGCCTGCTCCTCGTTGACCGAAAAAATCGAGTTCTTGTAGCGCGTTTTCGACGACAGCAGTTTCATCAGTCCGCCTTCACGATGGATACTTTGCCGAAGGTCTCGAGTTGCTTCGATATCTTCGAAGCGTCGCCCACGGCGACCACCGCCACCTCGTCGGGGCTGATGTACCTGGCCGCTGCGGCGCGGATCGCGGCCGCGTCGACGGCCCGCACATGCGCGGTGTATTGCTCCAGATAGTCCAGCGGCAACCCCAGCAGCTTGACCGCAGCAAGCTGGCTCGCCAGTCCGTCCTGGGTCTCCAGGCGAATGACGAACACGCCGCTCAGATAGTTCTTCGCGGTGGCGAGCTCGTCGGCCGAAACGTCCTTGGAAGCGATCTCGCGCATCTCGGCCAGCAGGGCCTCGATCGCCGGAACCAGCACCTCGTTCCGCACCTGCGTGGCCACCGAGAACGTGCCCGAATCCTTCAGCGGCTGGGCCGCGCTATGCACGTCGTAGGCGTAGCCCATCTTCTCGCGGATGTTGGCGAAGATGCGGGAACTGGCGCCGCCCCCGAGGATGGTATTGGCCACCAGCAGCGGGAAATAGTCCTTGTCCGTGCGGGTCACCGCCAGCCGGCCGATGCGCAGATCCGCCTGCACCGAGCCGGGGCGATCCACCAGCGTGATCGACTTGCCGGGCGCCGGGAACTTCGCCGCCGGAGGCGCCGGCGTCTCCTTGCGCGCCCAGTCGCCGAAGCGCGCCTGGATCAGATCCAGCGTCTGCTGGCGCTCGGGAAGCGCGCCCAGCAGGACCAGCACCGCGTTGGCCGGAGCCAGATGCCGGTCGCGGAACCCGGCCAGGGCAGCGCGGTCCA
>DATNLV010000406.1:0-2371 GCA_035602665.1 Bryobacteraceae bacterium
GAAACTGCGCCGCGTAGCGCCGGCGCCGTGGTTTCGTCGCAACGGGCTCTCCTTTTTGAGGGTTTGGGTCTGGCTCCACCACCTTCCGATACAGGTGCCAGCTCGAATGCCCGAGCGCGGGCATCACAACCGCAAGTCCGACGAACAGTGGCAGCGTCCGCCGCCGAGCTTCGCTGCCGGCGGCGACAGGTGCTCCCCAGAGACCGGCCGCCGCGGCGGGTGGCGATGGCTTCGGCCTCGGGCCAATGGACTAAATCGCTACCGCGATAGCGCCCACTTCGAGGTTGGTAGCAGGTTGATAGGACAGCCATAACGGGCCGTTGAGGCCAACACCTGAGGAATTGTCATCGGCGGCTTGAATTTCACCTAAAACCAGCGGTTTGAATTTGGAGTCGTGGCCGCACAGGCGGCGTTGTCATTTGAACGCTGCAAGATGATCAGGGAACGCGGCAGCTCATTCGGATATCGAGAGCGGACAGAACATCACATTGGTGGATGATGCGTCCTCGCCGGAGGGGACGCGATGGGCCATGGGGACCGCCGCAAGTGCAAGTGTTGCCTTAAATTATTCCGTCCTGACCCACGTAATCGCCGTCACCAATTTTACTGTTCGGGGTCTGGTTGCAGAGCGGCCAGCAAGGCCGCCAGCCAAGCCCGCTGGCGTGCCAAGCCCGAGAACCAAAGTTACTTCCGCGGCCCCGTGAACGTCGCCCGGGTCCAGGCGTGGCGGGCGCGCCATCCCGGCTATTGGCGCAAGGGGCGAGGTGCCAGCGCTGCGTTACAAGATGTCTCAATGGCGCAACCCATTGGTTCCGCAGTCGCAACAGCCAATGCGGCGCGGTCGCCGTTACAAGATGTCTTGCTGGCACAACCTGCTGTTCTGATTGGCTTAATCGCCCATTTGGTGGGGACGCCGTTGCAAGATGACATCGTCCGCACCACGGACCGCTTGCTACGACTGGGCCAAGACATTCTCGCTACATCCGCGGCGTGGACGGCAACACCCGCGCCTGACTGCGGAGCCGGTCGTGATCGATTACGAGACGTTCTGCAAAATCCACGACTGCCATGATCGCCAGGGCCTGACGATCGCGCAGACCGCCCGGGCGCTGGGCCTCCACCCGCAAACGGTGGCGACGTGGGTGGCGCGTTCGCGCTTCGAGCCGCGGCGCAGCCGCCCGCGCAGCAGTGTCCTTGATCCCTTCAAGCCGCGCATCATACGGTTGCTGGACAGCCACCCGTATAGCGCTCAGCAGATCTTCCAGCGTCTGCGCGAGGAAGGATATCGCGGTGGCGTGACGATCCTGCGGGATTACGTCCGCTGCATCCGGCCTACCAAGCGGCCGGTCTATCTCAAGCTGCACTTCGTTCCCGGCGAGTGTGCGCAGGTCGACTGGGGTGCCTACGGAACCGTCGCGGTGGGCAATACCCGTCGCCGGCTTTCGTTCTTCGTCATGGTGCTGGCGTTCAGCCGCCAAATGTTCGTGGAGTTCACCGTCTCCCAGACCATGGAGCATTTCCTCGCCTGCCACGAACACGGCTTCGCCGCCTTGGGTGTGCCGTCCAAGATCATGGTCGACAATCTCAAATCCGCGGTTCTGCAGCGCCTGGCCGGCGCCGCGCCGGTGTTCAATCCGCGCTATCTCGACTTTGCCCGCCATCACGGCTTTGCGATCGAGGCCTGCAATGTCGCCCGCGGCAACGAGAAGGGGCGCGTGGAGTCAGGTGTGGGCTACGTCAAAAAGAATTTCCTGCATGGGCTCGAGTTGACCGACTTCAGCACGATCCACGCGGCCGCACAGGTCTGGCTCGACACCATCGCCAACGTGCGCATCCATGGCGAAACGCAACAGCGACCCGTCGATTTGTTTGCGCAAGAGCGTCCGCATCTGGGACCGCTCAACCCGAACCCCTACGACCTTGCACACACTTCGACCAGTATCGCCTCCAGCCAGTTCCGCATCACCCTGGATACCAACCAGTATTCCGTCCCCGCCGCATACGCTCACCGCCGATTGACGGTCAAAGCCTATCCCGACCGGGTCTGCATCTACTTCGACAACCAGCTCATCGCCCGTCACACGCGCTGCTATGGTCGGCACGAGGACATCGAGGAGCCGGACCACGCCAAGGGTCTGATCGCCCAGCGCAGCCGGGCCCGCGAACAGCGTCTGATGATGCACTTCCTGGCACTGTCGCCGGATGCGACAGCCTATTACGTCGGCCTGGAGCAGCACAGGCTCAACGCTCGCCACCACGTCCGCAAGATTCTGGCCTTGGCCGAGATCTATCCAGCCGATGCGGTGGCGCGCGCCATCACCGACGGGCTCGCCTTGGACCTAGCGAACATGCGCCAGAACGGCGTGAGGTC
>DATNLV010000415.1:0-2844 GCA_035602665.1 Bryobacteraceae bacterium
AGGACCAGGTCCGAGTGCGCCTTGGCCACGCCCGCCGCTACGATCCCGACGCCCACCTCGGCCACCAGCTTCACCGAAATCTGCGCGCGCGGGTTGACGTTCTTCAAGTCGTAGATGAGCTGCGCCAGGTCCTCGATCGAATAGATGTCGTGGTGGGGCGGCGGCGAGATGAGCCCCACACCCGGAATGGAATGCCGGATGCGAGCGACGGTCTCATCCACCTTGTGTCCGGGAAGCTGCCCGCCCTCGCCGGGCTTGGCGCCCTGCGCGACCTTGATCTGCAGCTCGTCGGCATTGACCAGGTAATTCGCGGTCACACCGAAACGGCCCGACGCCACCTGCTTGATGGCGCTGCGCCGGTTGTCCTTGAAACGCTCCTCGTCTTCCCCGCCCTCACCCGTGTTCGAGCGGCCGCCGATGCGGTTCATGGCGATCGCCAGCGTCTCGTGCGCTTCCTTCGAGATCGACCCGAATGACATGGCGCCCGTCGTGAACCGCTTCACGATCTCGCTCGCCGGCTCGACTTCTTCAAGCGGAACCGGCCGCCGGCTGAAACGGAAATTCATCAGCCCGCGCAAAGTGCACAGGTGCCGCGCCTGGTCGTTAACGGCCGCCGCGAATTCCTTGTAGGTCTCGTAATTGTCGGTCCGCACCGAGTGCTGCAGCTTGCTGATGGTGAGCGGATTGAAGAGATGATATTCGCCGTTGGCGCGGTATTGTATGTTGCCGCCGGTTTCGAGCTCGTTGTCCGATTCCGTCAGCGGGCGGAAAGCGAAATCGTGTTTGAGCTTGGCCTCGCGCGCGATCACTTCCAGCCCGATGCCTTCGACTCGCGAGGCGGTCCCGGTGAAATACTTCTCCACCACCGACTTGTTCAGGCCGATCGCCTCGAAGATCTGCGCGCCCCGATAGCTTTGCAGTGTCGAGATGCCCATCTTCGAGAAGACCTTCAGCAGGCCCTTGTTGATGGACTTCTTATAGTTCTTGAGCGCCCCATCGAACGTGACGCCGTCGGCGAAGCCGCCGCGCCTGTGGATGTTCTCCAGCGTCTCGATGGCCAGATACGGGTTGATGGCGCTGGCGCCGTAGCCGATGAGCAGCGCGAAATGCATCACCTCGCGCGGCTCGCCCGATTCGACGATCAGCGCCACCTGCGTGCGCGACTTTTCGCGGACCAGGTGGTTGTGCACCGCCGTCAACGCCAGCAGGCTGGGGATGGCGGCGTATTCCTCGTCCACACCGCGGTCGGAAAGAATCAGCACTGTGTAGCCGTTCTTGATGGCCAGCGAGGCCCGGCGGCAAAGGCTGTCGAGCGCGCGTTCCAGTTCCTTCTCGCCGCCATCGACGCGGAACAGCGCCGGCAGCGTGGTGGCCAGGAAGTCTCCCCAGGAGACGCGGCGCAGCTTCTCCAGATCGTAGTTGGTGAGGATCGGATGCTCGAGCTTCAGCGTGTGGCAGTGCTGCGGCGTCTCGGCCAGGATGTTGCGCTCGGTCCCGATGAAGCTCGCGAGCGACATCACCAACTCCTCGCGGATCGGGTCGATCGGCGGGTTGGTCACCTGCGCGAAAAGCTGTTTGAAGTAATTGAACAGCGGCTGCGGCTTGTCGGAGAGGCACGCCAGCGGCGTGTCGCAGCCCATCGAGCCCACAGGCTCCATGCCCTGGATCGCCATAGGTCCGAGCATGAATTTCAGGTCCTCGTCCGTGTATCCGAAGGCCCGCTGGCGCTGCAGAATGGAATCCAGATCCGTGGGATGCCAGCGCGGCGGGTCGGGCAGCATGTCCAACGTGACCTGGTTTTCCTTGATCCACTGCCCGTACGGGCGGCGCTCGGCGAGCGTGCGCTTCAGTTCCTCGTCCGGAATGACGCGGCCCGCGACGGTATCGACCAGGAACATCTGGCCCGGTTGCAGGCGGCCCTTGAAGGCGACTTCTTCGGGCTTCACCGGCAGCACGCCCGTCTCGGAGGCGAGAATGGCGGTGCCGTCATGCGTGATCCAGTAGCGGCCCGGGCGCAGTCCATTGCGGTCGAGCGTGGCGCCGATCACGCGGCCGTCGGTGAAGGCGATGGCGGCCGGCCCGTCCCATGGCTCCATCAGCGAAGCGTGGTATTCGTAGAACGCGCGCTTCTCGTCCGACATTCCCGGATCGCCGCCCCATGCTTCCGGAATCAGCATGCCCAGCACATGCGGCAGGGTGCGGCCCGAGAGCGCCAGCAACTCGACCGCGTTGTCGATCATCGCCGAGTCGCTCCCGCCCGGCGAGCAGATCGGGAAAGTCTTCTTGATGTCGTCGCCAAACAGCGGCGAAGAGAGAATCGACTGCCGCGCGTACATCCAGTTCACATTCCCGCGCAGCGTGTTGATCTCGCCGTTGTGGCACAGGTAGCGGAACGGGTGCGCCAGCTGCCAGGTGGGAAACGTGTTGGTGGAGAAGCGCTGGTGCACCAGGCACAGCGCGCTGATGACCGTGGGGTCGGAGAGCTCTTTGTAGAATTTCGCGATCTGCGGCGCCAGCAGCAGGCCTTTGTAGACGATGGTGCGCGCCGAGAGCGACGGAAGGTAGAAGAATTCTTTGTCGTGCAGCGCGGTGGTCGCGATCTCGGCTTCCGCGCGCTTGCGGATGACGTACAGCTTGCGCTCAAAAGCCGCCTCGTCCACCAGCTTCGAGCTGCGGGCGATAAAGACCTGCCGCATCATCGGCTCAGCCAGAAGCGCCGTGCTTCCCAGCGTGACGTTGCTGGTCGGGATGGTGCGCCAGCCCAGCACTGGCTGGCCTTCTTCCGCCGCAATGTCCCCGACAATCTTCTCACACTCGGCGCGCTGGGCCGCATCCTGGGGCAGG
>DATNLV010000416.1:0-10593 GCA_035602665.1 Bryobacteraceae bacterium
TCGGAATGTAGAAGTACGGCCGCTGGCCTTCGGAGATGTTGTGGTACTTGCTGTCCCTGGCCACGCCGACCACGGTGAACCACTTTCCCCAGCCGCGCACCTTGCGCCCGATGACGTTCTGGTTGGGCATGAAGCGGCGCACGAACTCCTGGTTGACGATCATCACCGGCAGCGACTTGCCGTCGTCGTGATCGGTGAAATCGCGACCATCGAGCAGCGGGATCCGCATCAGGTTGAAATAGCCCGGCGCAACCAGGTTGCGGTCGATCTTCATGTTCTCGCTGGGCGCGGGCACGTACCCCGAGATTTCCAGATCCTCCCAGGCTCCGCCGATGAATCCCAGCGGCACCGTGTCGGCGTAACTCACCGCCTGGACTCCCGGCGTGGCCTCCAACCGCTCCCGCAGCCGGCGGCAGAAGGACTCGGACTGGTCCTGGTTGTATCCGGCGGTGGAGAGATGGAACGCACCGATCACCACATTGTGCGCGTCGAATCCCGGGTTGATCGATTTCGCGGTCTCGAAGCTCTTCACGAAAAGGCCCGCACCCACCAGGGCCACCACCGCCAGCGCCACCTCGGCCACCACCAGCGCCGCGCGCAGCCTCTGCGAACTTGCGCCGGCCGCTCCACTGCGTCCGCCTTCCTTGAGCGCTTCATCGACATTCGTGCTGGCCGCGTGCAGCGCGGGAGCGAGGCCGGATAGCGCCGCCACCACCACCGCCAGCGCCTCGGTGAACGCGAAGATGCCCAGGTTCAGCCCCGGATCGGCTATCGTCGGCGAGGCCGTGGTGGGCATCAGCCACAACAGCGAGCCACGCAGCCAGGCGGTCATGAGGAGTCCCAGCACGGAGCCCGCCCCCGCTAGCAGAAGCGACTCGGTCAGAAGCTGGCGAATCAGGCGGACCCGGGGCGCGCCCAGCGCCAGCCGGATGCTGAACTCGCGATCGCGGGCCGTGGCGCGCGCCAGAAGCAGGTTGGCCACGTTGGCGCACGCGATCAGCAGCACCAGCGTGCAAACGCCCATCAGGATTCCAAGCGGCGCCAGAAGCATATGCTGCGCGCTGAAGGTGGATTTCCACAATGGCAACAGAGTGGCGGTGATGCCGGTGTTCGTGTCGGCGTCCGCCTCGGCCATGCGCCGCGCGATCGAGGCCATCTCGTCGCGAGCCTGTTCCACGGTGACGCCCGGCTTCAAGCGCGCCAGGCCCCAGAACATGCGGGTCTTGCGGTCGCGCAGGTAAAAATCTCCGGCGGCGGTGAGTTGTCCGTACATCATCGCCGGCGCCCACAACTCGAAAGACAGGGCCGTTTCCGATCCCCGAAACTGCTCAGGGGCGACGCCGATGATGGTGTAGGGCAGGCGGTTGATGCGGAGGGTCTTCCCGATAACGTCGGGATCGCCGTGGAAGCGGCTCTTCCACAGCGCGTAGCTGAGGACCGCGACGGGCTTGCCGCCCGGAGCATCGTCGCGTTCCGAGCCGACGAAGAAGCGTCCCAGGAGTGGCTTCACGCGCAGCACGTCGAAGTAGTTGCCCGATGCGATCTCGATCCACACCCGCTCGGCGTGGGTGCCTTCTCCGATGTTCGCGGGCAGCGGCCGCGCCACTGCCAGGCCATCCAGCAGGGTCGCGTGGTCGCGCAGATCGCGGTAGTCGGGATAGGAGGTGAGGAAATGGTCGCCCGAGGCCGCGACGGTTTCAAGGCCCACGATGCGGTCCGGTTCACCGACGCCGGGAAGGGGCCGCAGCAGGAGCGAATCCATCCAACTGAACACGGTGGTGGTGGCCGCGATGCCGATGGCCATGGTCAGCACCGCTACCAGGGTGAAGCCGGGGTTGCCCAGCATCATCCGCAGGCCGTAGCGGATGTCACGCATCAGGGTTCCCATAACATCGCCTTCGGAGCACGCCGGCTGCCAATGGCGTAGCTGTCAGCTGTCAGCCATCAGCTATCAGCTTACGAACTCTAAGGCGGCCTGAAACACCCCTCCGTTGTCCGATTCTGGGACGGGCCGGCGCGGAAGCGGACACCGCGGGGAAACTCGACGGCCACCGAGCTGACCGCTACTGCCACACTGCCAGGTCCGTAACGCTCACGTTGACATCCATCCCGAGGAAGGCCCCCGGGGAACCCGAGTAGGTGCCCCACAAGGGCAGC
Source organism: Bryobacteraceae bacterium (assembly GCA_035602665.1). Lineage (GTDB taxonomy): Bacteria > Acidobacteriota > Terriglobia > Bryobacterales > Bryobacteraceae > DASWZN01. Next base: position 2,158 of record DATNLV010000416.1, read on the forward strand.
ACTTGTTCGGGCGCCCACGCAACGGCGACGCGAATGAGATTCCGATTGCCGATGATGCTGTTGGTGGGGTCGAAGTCGATCCAGCCGGCACCGGGCAGATAGGCCTGCATCCATGCGTGCATGGCCCCGCCAGATACGGAGCCGGAACTGCTGGGCACAAAGATATAGCCGCTGACAAACCGCGCCGCGAGGCCCAGCGACCGGCAGGCTTCCATCATCAGCACCGCGAAATCCCGGCAACTGCCCCGCCGATTCCGCAATGTCTCCTCGGGAGTCTGCACTCCTTTCTCAATGCGGCGGGTGTAGATGCACTGGTCGCGAATCCGGTGGGTCATGGCGCGCAGTATGTTCATGGTGCCAGTCGTATCCGATGGATCGAGAAACTGCAAGGCCCATTCAGCCACGCTCTCGCCTGGATAGTGACGCGCCAGGGCGCGCGCGAGATCGGGGAAGTCCTCATCGGAGTAGCGGAAAGGATACGTCCGCGCATATTCTTCGAGCGGATACTCCGGCATGGAGGTCTCGAAATGCTCCAGCGTCACGGTGCTTTCGAAGCGGAGTTCGGACGTAGTCCCTTCAAAAGTGGCAACGGCGACGGAGTTATCGAATGGATCGTGCAGCCAGCGCAAGCGATCGGGTTGCGGCGTGATGACCAGGTTGGTCCGGATCAACCGGAGGTCGTGACTGGCGCGGGGGCGGAACATCATGCGGTGCTCGCCCAGGCAGACGGGCTCACCGTAACGGTAGACGGTGGAGTGGTGCACCGTGAGAAGAGACATCAGTTGGCCGCTCCTGGAATCTGGCCGTCTGGAATCTCATCGGTCCAGACCCGGAAGTGCTCCAGCGTGTTGGGTCCGAACGTTGTGGTGATCGCCACGTCGGACGCATCGCGGCCTCGCGCCATCAGGACGCGGCCGGTGCGCGGCACGTTGTTGCGCGGGTCGAAGGTGTGCCAGCGGCCGCCGATCCAGGCGTCGAACCAGGCCGCGAAATCGCCCACCCCGAAAGGAGGCGGCGTTCCGACATCGCTGAGGTAGCCGGTGCAGTATCGCGCCGGAATGTTCATCGAGCGACAGAAGGCGATGGCGAGGTGGGCGTAGTCGCGGCAAACGCCGGTGCGTTCGCGGAACGCCTCCGCGGCGCTACGGGTGGCGCGGGCCTTCTGATAGTCGAAGGCGATATGGTTATGAACGTAATCGCAGATCGCCTGCACGCGCGGGTACCCCGGAGCAGTGCCGCTGAAGAGCTGCCAGGCCGTCTCAGAAAGTAGATCGGTCTCACAATAGCGGCTGCCCAACAGGAACACGAGGGTTTCTTCGGGCAAGTCCTGCACGGAATCCTGTCCGGCGGCAGACACCATCTGGTCAGGCTGACCGCTGTCTCTGATGATGCCGTCGGCCGTCAGGCGGAGGCGGCCCGCGGGGGCGAGGACGCGGTGGCATTGGTTTCCAAAGGCGTCGCGATAGCCGGTAATCGGAATGGATGGCTCAGTGATGAGGCGGTCGGGGACGACGATGTCGGAGGCGCGTGATTCGTGGACATTGACGAGGAGGATGATCGGCGTAGGTTGTGGAAAGCGATACGTCAGTTCGTAACCGATCCGGAGCCGCATTGTTCATGGTACCAGCACAAACATCGGCGCCCGCGCCCCAGGCACCCTACTTCAGCACGCCCTGGCGGCGGATCCAATCGACGATCATGTCCCGCATGGGCGGCCCCGAGGCCGAGAAGACCAGGCCTGTGGTGTGGAGCTGGCTGGGCGCGCTCTGATTGGCGGCCGTGAAATCGGAGACCGCCAGCGTGTACTCGCGGTTGGGGTCGATGGCGTGGCCGGCGGTCACGACGGAGGGCAGGTCGCGGCCCTTGAACTTGCCGACCAGGACTTCGTTGTCGAACGGCATCAGGTTCCAGACGTGCCGCACCAGCAGTTGACCTTGCGGCAGGATGTCGCGCACGCCGCCGGCGTTCATGAACGCGAAGTCGGAACCGGTCTGGTCGCGCATGGCCCGCTCGATCAGGACCTTCACTTCCGCGCGGCTGAACTCGTGTTCGGCGACCGCCAGCGGTTGATCCACGACGTCCTTCACCTGGTCCTCCCAGTGCTTCACCTGGGCGGCAACATCGGGCGCGGGAGTGAGCGACCTCGAATCGACGCCCACCTTCTTCCAGGTCCACGAGGCCACCGACTTGTGCTCCACGTCCACGTGCAGTTCGAGCCGCCCGATCTCTTCTCCGTAAGCCTTCGCGCGGACCACCATGCGGCCGTCCTTCACCTTCGCCTCGGGCATGCCCTGGTGCTCGTGCCCGCTGACGATCACCGGGACCAGGGGGCCGAGTGCCAGCAGCGCCGCCTCTTCGTTGTCCGTGATGTGCGCGAGAACCACCGTCAGGTCTGCCCTGCCCCGCGCCTCGTTCGCGTAGCGGCGCACCGTTGCCACCAGCGGAGTGGTGTGCCACGGGCCGCGCGCCTGCGGCTTGGTGAGCGTGTCGAGCGTATCGGTCATGGCGCCCACTACCGCGACGCGGACTCCGTTCGCCAGCAGCACTACATAAGGCTGGTGCGTGAACAGATGGCCCTCGCCGTCCTCCATGTTGGCGGTCGAGATGGGGTAGTTCGCGAGCTCCATGAACTTGCGCGTCTGCTCCCAGCCGTAGTCGAAATCGTGGTTGCCGAGCGTGCCGGCGTCGAAGCCGAACAGGTTCGCGATCTCGAAAACGGGGAGGCCCTTGAAGATCGTCGAGACGGGGCTGCCCTGCACGACATCGCCGGCGTTCAGCAGCAGGCAGCCGGTGCAATTCTCGCGTTCGTGCCGGATGACGGACGCCAGGTACGCGAAGCCGCCGTTGCCGTTTTCGAGCGGGCTGAGGCGCGCGTGAATGTCGTTGGAGTGGAGAATGGTGACGGTGCGGATGTTGTCCTGGGCGGTGGCCAGGAGGGCGGACAACAGCGCGAGCGGCAGCAGACGTTTGGCGAGGGACATGTGACTATTCTCGCGCCTCGCGTGTGACGATGTACGATGAACTGTGCACTTGTGCGTGGCGATTGCGTGGCTTGCGGTTGGGCTGCCCGCCTTCGGACAAGTCAGCGAGGCGAGCGTCAGAAGCGACTTCCTTCGTCCCGGAGTGACCATCACCGAGTACGAGGGACCGAAGCACGAAGTCTGCGTCCTTACCGTCTCGGGCCCGAAGACGGAGGTGTACGTGATGGGGATCCTTGACGAGGTGGTGCCGACGGCATCGAGAGGGCTGGCGCTCGGCGCCCTCAGCGAGTGCGCGGGCATCTGTCGGAACATCAGGGACTACGAAAAGCTGACCGTCGACGTGACAGTGATGGCCGACGGAAAACTCGCGAACCCCGCCGCCGAAGTCATCTTCAAGAGCAAGAGCTGCGAAGCGCGCGTGAAGGAATTTCGCGCCCCGCCCAAGGCCCCTACCGCAGGTAAAACAAACTGAGCCGCGGCAGGCCAGAGGCTTCGAGCAGACGGCGGTCCAGGAATTGGCGTTCGAGCATGGCGATCTGGTCGGCTGACATTTTGCCGCGATAGGGACGGAGTTGCAGGTCGAACTCGCGGCGGGCGGCGAGCAGGTCCTCTTCCGGCTGCGTTGCGCGGGCCGACGCGATCATCTTCTCTTCGAGGACTGTGAGGCGGCGCTCCAGGTCTTCGAGGTTGGCGAGATGCGTCTCGGCTTCGGCTGCCAGGGCGCGCAGCGTCGCGGTGGCTTCCGGGAACCGGCTCTCGACAGCCGCGGCATTGCGCTCGAGATACGCGCGCAGATCCTCGGCGGGAAACGGCGGCTTCTCCGTGCCTTTCGCGGCAGCGGTGCCGCCCGCCATCTGCTGCGCCTGTTCGAGCACGGCCTGGGCGCAGTAGGCGAGCGAGTTCACGGTCTGGATCTTCGACTTCCGGCTGCGCCATTTTTCGAACGCCTCGTCGATGCCGCGCATCACGGCTTCGAGCGGCACTCCCGCGTTCTTCCAGCTTTCGACCAGCGCCCAATCGAGAGGCGAGAGCAGGAACAGCCCGGTACCGCGGGCGCGCTGGAAATGCTCCTCGATTTCGGTGAAGTAGTTGAAGTAGTTCTGGCCCCAATCGTCGGGCGTCACGGCCGGCCGATCCGTTCCCAGATGATGCGCAGTCCCTCTAGGGTGAGATCTTCGTCCACTTCCTTGAGGTAGCGCGAACCGGCAGTGACGAGGCGTGCCTGGCCGCCGGTGGCGACGCTGCGCGTCTGGGGTCCCATCTCCGCGATGAGGCGCTCGAGGATGCCATCGATCACCGCGATGGCGCCGTAGTAGAGGCCCGATTGCATGCTGCCCACGGTGTTGGTGCCGATCAGTTTCTCGGGCTCGCGCACGTCCACAAGGGGCAGGCGTGCGGTCTTGGCGAACAGCCCTTCGACCGCGATGCCGATTCCGGCGCAGATGATGCCGCCCAAATACTCGGCGTGCGCGGAGATGGCGTCGAAGGTGATTGCCGTGCCGAGATCGACCACCACGCACGGCCCGCCGTACTTCGCGAAGGCCGCGACCCCGTTGACGATGCGGTCCGCGCCGACCTCGCGGGGGTTGTCGTAACGGATACGCAGGCCGGTGTCGGTTTCGTGCGTGACGAAGACCGCTTCGGTGTTGAAGTAATGCCGGGCCATGAGCGCGAGCGAGGAATTGAGCGGCGGCACAACGCTCGCGACGATGATGCCGTCCACGCCGGCCAAGTCGAGCGAACTCAGCGCGAAGAGGTTGCGGAGCAGGATGCCCCACTCGTCCGCGGTCTGATCGTGGACGGTGCGGAGGCGCCAGTGAGCGGTGAGCCGGCGGCCGTCGAAGACGCCCACGGTGATGTTGGTGTTGCCTGCGTCGAGTGCGAGGAGCATGACGGTTACGCGGGTCTCACGCCTCCGGCCAGTATAGTCGTTCTCGATCCGTCCGGGAGGCGGAGGAGGAGGAAGCCCGAGGGATCGAGGCCGTCGGTGACGCCTTCGAGCGGCGCGTCGCCCTGGTCCACGATCACGCGCTTGCCGCTGACCATGCTCGAGGCGCGCGCGAACATGCGCAGGATCGGCGTGCGGCCGCCATCGGCCAACATGCGCGTGAAGCTGTCCACGGTTTCGAGCAGGCGGATGAGAAGCAGCTCGCGGGATTGCGACCGCGCGGCGGCGAGGCGCAGCGAGGTGGCGATGGCGTCGAGGGGCGGCGGGAACGAGGTGTGGTTGACGTTGATGCCGATGCCGGCGAGAAACGCGGCGCCCTCGGCCTGCACCAGGATCCCGGCGCACTTCTTTCCATCGATGAGGACGTCGTTGGGCCAGCGCAGGTCGGTGCGCAGATCGGCGACGCGGGCGATGGCTTCGGCGGTGGCGAGGCCGAGGGCCATCGAGAGGATGCGGGCGTTTTCCTCAGCGAGGGCGGGGCGGAGCACGATGGTGACGTAGAGGCCGGCTTCGGGTTCCGAATGCCAGGCGCGGCCGAGGCGTCCCTGCCCCGCGGTCTGCTCCTCGGCAACGACGACGGAACCGGCGGCGCAGCCGGCGCGGGCGAGGCGCGCGGCTTCGGTCATGGTGGAGGCGCAGCTTGCGAGCCACACCAGCTCGCGGGCGGGAGAGGCGGCTCGGATTGTGTCGAGATCGAGGGGCACTGTCCCTAGTATGATACGTGGCGCCGTGAACGCCTATCGGCGGCGGAACCGAACGATGTAGAGCGCCCCCTCGTAGGCGATGCGTGAAAGCTCATCGAGCATGAACTCTTGAATCTGCTCAGGGGAACCGCTTCCGGAGCCCGCTCCGATCAGAGGAAACGCGACCGACGCATAGCCCATCTGCGAGACCAGGCTCATCGCGTTCCGAACGGACGCGCGCACGGAGTACTCGGAGGAACGCCACAGCATATTGATGCCTGCAACATGGATAATGCCTCGAAAGGGAAGGCGACCCGCCGATGTCAGGACCGCGCCTCCCAACTGAATTGGGCCATTGCGGGCAACCTCACGGAACGGCTTGGTCCCGGCTCGGCGTTTGATGGCGCCCGAGACGCCCTGCGGCAACAATAGCCACCACGGGATAACGTTCCTGTTCCATGCATTGACGATGACCTCTACCGGCTGATCGAGGAGGTCACCCTCTGTGACAAGGACTTGCATGGTCTTCGGTTCTGACGCTTTCAGAGGGGAAGAAGTCGGGCCGCCGGAGGCCAAACCGAAGGGGCCTACCGTTGCGCTTTCGCAACTTTGCGAATAGACTGGATCGAGTGCCCAGAACGAGAGTCGTCCTCTACCGGGAGGAAGGCGGGGCCTGCCCATTCCTGGACTGGTTCGCGGGGTTGTCCACGAAAGCTCAAGACAAGTGCTACTGCGGCTGGAGCGCCTGCGCGAGGCCGGTCACGAGTTGCGGCGGCCCGAGGCCGACTTTCTGCGAGACGGGATTTACGAACTTCGCGTCAGCCTTCAGGGAGTCCAGCACCGGATTCTGTATTTCTTCCACGGGGCGGTCGCAGCAGTGGTCTCACACGGGCTCGTGAAGGAGCGGGCGGTGCCGCCCAGGGAGATCGATCGTGCCGTCAAGCGCAAGGAGAAGTTCGCGGCGAATCCGGAGAGCCACACCTACGAGGAGGTTTGAGATGGCTGCAGGGTCCAAACCCACCAGCGATGCAGTAGAGATCCTTCACCGCCGGTTCTACGCCGGCAAGCCGGGGCGGTTGAAGAACCTCGAAGAGGCGCGCGCGAACGAGGAGATTGCACGCAAGATCTGTGCGTTGAGGACCACGGCGGGCCTCACCCAAGCTCAGCTCGCCAAACTCATCGGCACAACCGCGTCGGTCATCTGCCGTCTGGAGGACGCCGACTACGAGGGCCACTCACTGGGGATGCTGCGCAGAATCGGAGCCGCGTTGAATCAGCGAGTCGAGATTCGTTTTGTTCCGATCCGGCGCTCGGCGTAGCGTAGAGCTACTCCACGATCGCCTGGCGGACGGCGACTTCGAAGTCGCGCTGGGCTTGGGGGATCTGCTCCTGGATCATGACGATCTCGACCATTTGTTCTTTGGGGTCGATCCAGGTTTGGGTGCCGAAGGCTCCGTCCCAACCGAAGCTGCCGTTGGAGACGGCCAGGCCGGCCGCGACGTGATCCTGTATCACCGCTACCAGGAGGCCGAAGCCCATGCCATGCGCGGGCCGGCCGAGCTTTCCGTTGAAGAGGTCGCCGACGTGATTGGACGCCATCAGCTCGACGGTGCGGGGGCCGAGCAGGTGCTTGCCATTCAGCGTGCCGCCATTCAGCAGCATCTGCGCGAACTGCGCGTAGTCTTCGGCGGTGGACATCAGGCCGCCGCCGGCCGAGAAGTAAGTCGGGCTGGAGAAGCCGTCCTGCGTCGGACTCTTTTCGAGGCCTTTGTCGCCCTTTCGATATAGCGTGGGCATGCGCGGGCGCTTGTCGTCGGGAGGATAGAAGAAGGTGTCGTTCATGCCCAGCGGCTCGAAGATGCGGGTCCGTAGGTAGCGATCGTACGGCAGGCCCGAAACGATTTCGACGATGCGGCCGAGCACGTCGGGGCCGGCCGCTCCGCTATACTCCCAGCGCGTTCCGGGCTGGAAGTCGAGCGGGACTGTGGCAAGGCGCGGGACGTACGTGGACAGAGTATCTTCGAGGGTGCGGGCGGGCGCTAGTTTTGTGCCGAGCATTCTCCAACTCACGAGGCCGGAGGTGTGGGTCAGCAGGTCAAGAACGGTGAGGTCGCGGTCGGCGGGGATGACGTAGTAGTCGGGAACGCCTTCTCTTACCACGGAGACTTTGGCGCCTTTGAATTCGGGGAGGAACTTCGAGACCGGGTCGCTCAGGCGGATCTTTCCGTCTTCAACAAGCATCAGCACGGCGACGCTGGTGACGGGCTTTGTCATGGAGGCGAGGCGGAAGATGGCGTCCTTCGTCATGGGGCGCTTGGACTCGAGATCCATCAGGCCGTGGGCTTCGAAGTGCACGATGCGGCCGTGACGGGCGACTAGCGTCACCGCGCCCGACAGTTCGCCGGCGTCGATGTGGCGCTGGATGGAATCGTGAACCCTCTTGAGCCGCTCGGAGGACATGCCGGAGTCCTCGGGCTTGCCGGCCGGCACTTCGCCGGCTATGAGCGGGGCGGCCAAGGCCGCCAGGAGTAGAACGCGTGTCATGGTTGGCGCACCTCGGTTCTCGATTGTGATGTGTCATCCGGAGCCAGGCTGAGTTCGAGGCGGAAGTTGATGTCGACGGCGGTGGCGGAATGGGTGATGGCTCCGCAGGAAATGAAATCCGCTCCGGCTTCGGCGTATTCGCGGATCGTCTCGAGGGTGATGCCACCGGAGAGTTCCACGGTGGCGCGGCCCGCGATGTTTCGGATCTGCTCGGCGGCCTGGGCGGGGGTCAGGTTGTCGAGCAATAGATGCTTTGCGCCGCCGGCCAGCGCCTGGTCCA
>DATNLV010000446.1:0-4392 GCA_035602665.1 Bryobacteraceae bacterium
AGCTGGTTCACCACCGGATAGAAGGTGTTCTGCACCGCGAACTTTCCGCCGTCCTGAATCAGCCGCGGCCCTTCCTCGGTGGCGAATCCGTATGCCCACCCCAGCCAGTCCTCCAGGAAAATGGGAGCCAGGCGAGTCGCCGCCGGGAACACCAGTTCCATAGTCTGCCGCTCGGCCGGACCAAGGAACACCGAATCCAGCGTGAAACGCACCTCGTCAACCGACTCGGCAATCACCGAGAGTTGCCGCGACAGCAGCACCAGTTGCGTGCCGAAGAACGGAGTGGTGGTGTTCAGCACCACGAAGTTCACGTTGTTGAGCCAGGTCTGCCCGAGCGAGGTCACGTAGTCGCTGATGATCCGGAAATTCGAAAGGTTCGTTTCATCCTCCACCGAGTTCACGAAGTCCTGATGGGTGAAGCTCAGCCCCAGCTCGTCGCGCAGATTGCCCAGCGTGCCCTGAATCTGGTCGGGGTCCGTCTGCCCCAGCGCTGAGTTGGGAACCGGTTGCGCCGGGAAAGTATTGCTCCCCAGCAGCAGGTTGAAATACTGGTTGACGCGCGCCACCCGGGGTCCGCCCAGGAATCCCAACTCCGCCACCAGTTCGCTCAACTGGCCTTTCGCCACCGCTTTCAATGCGGCCACATCCTCGTCCACCGCCTCGGGGTCGAGCTTGTAGATGCCGTCGAGCAGCGGCAGGCTTTGATCCAGAGCCACCTTGCCGCGCGAGTAGAGGCTGGCCTGGGCGCCCGTGATGCCTCCCGCCAGATCCGTCTGCACCGCATAGGTGCGCGGCGTCCACTTGGATTCGGTGTGGCCCTCCACCTCCGTCAGCGTGAACGATTGGTTCAGCGCTCCGAGAAAGCCCTTGGTGTCGCCCTGCTTCACCTTCCAGCCCAGCACCTCGCTGACCGCCCTGCCGACGATCTGCCCCAAGGACGAGCCGCCGCCCACGCCGGGTGGCGTCCCGCCGCCGCCGATCCGCGACACCGGAGATGGGGAATAACCCACCTCCTCGGTCAGTACCGGATACGCGGACAGATCGGTCAGGGGCTGCTTAGCCTGTACCGCGGGATTTACCTTCGCTCGGATTGTCGTCGCCATGAATGCCTCCTCAACTATCCAGTCCGGTTACTGCACCACCATCGTAAGCGCCGGGAATTCCCCGCCCGTGGCGCTCACCTGATAGGGCCCCTTGGGCATGAGCTTGCGGATGAAGCCGCTGTCGTCGGCTACGAACTCGTGAATCTGCCCGTCGCTTCCTTGCGGCCGGATCAGCACCCGGCAGCGCGGAATCGGCTGGTCGTAGTCGTCCACGATGCGCAATTCCATCTGGCCGTATTCCGGGCACGAGCTGGTGGGAACCTGCGCGCAGAAGCCGTAACCTTGCGCCCGATCCTCCAGCGATCGCAGAATCGCCAGCCCGGCCCGCAGGAAGGGGAGCGCATCTTGCGGCGGCTCCGGGGTCATGTTCTGGAGCCAACCCCACAGGCTTCTCACGCTGACCGCCAGCGTCCGCACCTGCTCGCTGACAATGCTGCTCGAGCGGCCCAGGATCGCGTAGAGCGACGCCGTAAACGACCCCAGCCTGGTCCACACGCACCGCTCCAGGCCTTCCGGATTCCTGCAATCCAGTCTGGTGATTTCCTGCACCGCCTGGTCCACCAACTGCCGGTGCCGCAGGAACCGGGCCTCGTCGCAGCCGTAGGCGTCCACCGCGATTCCCGCGCTATCCGCCAGGCCGTGCTCGATGATGCGGTGCAGTTCCTTGGTTGTCTTGTCGTAACACTGCCCCGGCGGGCACATCAGCCGGTCCTCATACTTGCGGAAGGCCTGCTTGAGGGCTCCCGTCTCGTATGCCCGCATCTCCTTCCATACTTTCCCCAGTTGCGCGCCGATGGTCGAGCAAGGGACCGACAGCTGATGGACCGAGCGCAGCAGCGTGGCCGTGAGCAATCCGATCCCGTCCGCGTCGGCCTCCAGCATGGCGAAGAACGCCGGCTGCGTGGTGCAATTGAGCTGGCTGAGGTGGCATCGCAGCCGGTCGTACGCGAAGGTCAAGTTCGCGGCTTGCTCACGCAACGCTCTCAGCACATCGTCGACGGCCAAGGGGGAGCAGGCACCTGCGGCCGCCCTTGCCCCCTGCACCAGAACCAGGAACCTGTCCACCGCATCCTCAATCTCGCCGTGGCACTTTTCCGTTTCGGTGTATCGCTCAAGATGAGGTTTCACCTCGTCGAGCGTGGTTTTGAAGCGGGCCACCGCGTTTTTCAGAAGGCTGCCGGATCGATTCACCTCCAGCCACTGTCCGTAGTGGGCGAAGCCCGTTTCCGTCCCATCGCCGCACGTACACTCCCCGCCTGCCGGCGCGCAAGAACACTCCGCCGCCGGCTTGTTGCAGTCCTGGCAGGGCACCAGTCGGCAGAGGTCTTCGAGGGCGGACTGAAGAGACTCCATCCTCAGCTGGTAGTCGCCGTAGCGGCCCGTGTAGCGCAGCACCGTCGAGAGTTTGGTGAACACCGCGCGGACCGCGGCCAGCGCCCGCGTGCCGGATTCCTGGCATCCCAGCACGCGGTCGATAACGCCAATGGCGGCGCGGCATTCGCTGGCCAGCAGTTTGTCCTCACCCTCCTCGAACAATCCTTGAACATGGTGGTAGTGTTCCCTCACCGCCTGCCACCCGAGTTGGCAGGGATCCAGGCAGAGCGGATTCTTAGGCAGGTCCTCGGACCTTCGCGCTTGACCACGCTGTCGCCCTCTCGGCCTGTCTAGGTCCTCCGGGTGCATTTGACCCGGCTGTTCCGCTGCAGGCATCTCCGCGTGCACCTCGTGCGTTTGACCCGGCTGTCGCCCTCTAGCCATGTTTACGTCCTCCTCGTCCTCGCTTCTCCCGCGGACCCTTGCCCGCGGACTCAATCTCCACGCCGCTCCCGGCGGCCGCCAGTCCCATCCGCGCCGCCAGTCACGTCAATCCCTCCGCGACAGTGCGGTCCGCCGCGCTCCGCGTGACGATCTTCTGCCCCACGTTGCTCGTGCGCACCGAGATGGAGGTGTTCCCCGACCGCTCCGCCATCTCCAGCCAGCAATCGGCTAGCGTCTTGCGCGATCCCTCCAGCGGCACGCGGCACTGTTCGATGCCGGTCTTCACGCTTCCCGCCCAGGGAATCCACTCACCCCGGCGCTCGTGCGCCAGCCTGGCCAGGTCCTTCAGCTTCTCGTAAGATGCGAGTTCTTCCGTGTAGGTCGCCTCGACACGATGGAACCGCTCCTGGCACGTGGCCAGGGCCCGCCGCGCACGCTCCAGATCCACCGGATGCCCGACCGCCGTCTGCGCCTCGCCCGCCGAATTCATGCAGCCGTCCAGATCGCCCATCAAGTCCAGAATGGTTTCCTCGAGGTGATCCACCAGCGCCGCCTCGCCCCGCACCGGCTTGTCCTCCGCCACGGTCAGCCGCAGCGCAAGCAGCATATCGTTCAGCTTTCGGAGCTGGCTGGACAGTCCGCGGAATGCCGCCTCTAATGCCATCGCGCTATCTCCTCACCAACTCTTTGTAGAAGTTCTCGGTGATGGTGCCCGGCCGCGCCAGCCGCCGGTCCAGAGCCACGCGCGTGGCGCCGATCAGGTACCGCGCCGGAATCACGCCCGGGTCCACGCCCGCGGCCAGACGCCGCGCCGCCTCCTCGATCATGTGCTGGTCCTTCCTCTCGAACCGGATCACCTGCGTCAGGCTCTTTCCACCCAGCGCGCGGTACGGCTTGTAGCACATGCTGTCCACGGCCAACGCGCAGGCTCGCGGAAAGCTCTTCAGCATCGCGGATGGAAAAGCGCCTTCGGGCGGTTTGCCGTAGATGCGAAGCCAGGCCCCGCGGAAGCGCTCCGCCTCGTCCTCGAACCCCATACGGCGCAGGAGCTCCGTGCTGATCATGGTGCGCAGGTAGGGCGTCGGGTGCACCCCGCGCGGGTTGAATGCGTACACCGTCGCCGGAGCGCGCCCCACCACATCCATCAGGGACGCCACCACCTCCGGGCCTCCCAGCAATACCGCGCTCATGTCCGCGAACATCTCGCGATTCCAGCGCGCCCAGGTCGCGGCCACCGTTTGCCCCAGGTCCCCGTCCAGCAACCGCCGGGCCACTCGCCGAGGCACCTCACGGCTCAATCCCAGCTCGGTCTGCAGATTGTGGCTCACTTCGTGCATCACCGCGCCCAGCGTCCACGGATTGGTCAGCCGGTGGTGCGGCAGCTGAATCAGCGGGAACGGATTGAGCTGCTTCCCGAGTTTCCGCAGCCGTATGCCCCGCCGCATCGTGGCCGGCGCAAAGCCCGTACGCATGAAGCAGAACGGCGGCGGCGCCGGGATGGACTTGGTGGTTCCCACGCCGGTGTATGCGG
>DATNLV010000448.1:0-3764 GCA_035602665.1 Bryobacteraceae bacterium
CGGTCAGACGGTCGGCCAGCCCGTGATCGGCGAGGACGAACTCTACGCGGCGCCGTCCGAGCCGCTCAGCGGCCTTTGAAGTGCACCGTGAACGTCGTGAAGTACCACCCTATCTTGCCGGCGCAGCTCGACGGAGTGTAAGTCCAGGTCGAGACGAGCTTGATCGCTTCCTCGTTCAGCTCAGGATGTTGGAGGTCAATCGCTCTCAACCCGAAGGTGTGTCCGGTGTCGGTGACATACCCCTCTAACTGCACGTCCACTACCGCGATGGAAGAGGATTGCTGCGCCGGCTGTGGGGTGTTGACCGGAAACGGCGGGCGAAGCTCGGGACAGGCGAAGCCGCTGGCGTTTTCCGGCAGGGTGAAGAAGTCCGGCGGATAGTCGTCCTTCAGCACGTCCGTCTCGTCGACGGCTATGACTTCCTGCCCGCCCACCCAGCGCTCAATGTGTCCCGGCAGAAACGAGCCTTGGAACGGAAAGTAGTTCGAGTCCTTGGTGGTGGTATCTCCCGCGCGTATCGAAAGCAGCCAGCCGTGCTGGCTGTCCACGCAAATCTCGTTGGCCTGCTCGTGGTCGCCGGCCACCGTATCGAATTGAATGCAGCGTGTGCCTTCGACCGGCTCGGTGATGGATCGGACGATGTCCTGGCCGTCGAAGTGCACCAGGTAGATGGGCGCAACGTGGTTCAGCACTTGCAGTATCCCGGGCATCGGAACCTTGGACTGGTTGCCATTGAACCGGTCTCCGTTGCGAAGCTGGGTCACCTGATATGCGCCGTAATGCCATTCCTGGCGGCGCAGTTTGAACCCGCCGACGCTGCTGACGTACTCGCCGTCGTAAGGATCGCCCGGCGCTGGATTGGGCACGTGGAAGCGCAGCGCGAGCACGTTGGGCGGCCACACGGCGGGCGTGCTCAAGTGGTTCGCGCGCTCGACCAACCGCACCGCTTCGGCACGCAGCTGAGGATCTTCAGGAGGACCTGAACCCGCCCGCAGAACAGCCGTCTGTCCGTAGACCGGGAGTTTCGCCAGCGCAAAAAGGAAAACTGCCACCCAGGCGCGCATCCCGATTGACATTCTACCCCATGATCCGTTCCAGGAACTCCGGAATCTCGAAGACGGCGCGGTTCTGGATGGCCGCGGCGCAGGCGCGGTAGCGGGAGAAAGTCGCGGGTTCGAGAAGTTCGCCGACGGCCTTGGCGATCCCGCGGAAATTGGGCAGCACCAGTCCGGCGCCCTGCTCCACCACCCACTCGGCGTTGTAGCGCTCCTGCGGCAGCGTGTAGGCGTTACGCTCGACGATCACCGGGAGGTTCATGGCCAGCGCCTCGCTGATCGAGCCGGGCCCCGGCTTCCCGATGAAAAAATCGCTCAAGTGCATGTAGGCGCGCACCTCGGTGGTGAAGCCCTCGACGAAACACGGCATGCGGAATTTGCGGGCGCGCAGTTTCTCGTAGAGCCGCTGGTTGTGGCCGCAGATCAGAATGAGCTGGAGCGCCAGGCCCGATCGATCGATCCGCTCGGCGATCTCGATCATCACCGAGTTGCCCTCGCCGCCGAACAGCACCAGGCCGGTGGGAAGCGCGGGGTCGAGACCGAGGCGCGCGCGCTCCGCTTCGCGACTGGTCTCGACCGGCTCGTAAAAGCGCGGGTGCAGGATCATGCCGGAGGCGCGGAAGATGTGGTCGTCGGGACGGCCCAGAGCGTGCGCCTGCTCGACGGCCTTGGCCGAACCGCAGATCACGTAGTCGGATTCGCGCTCGATCCAGAAGTGCGGCGGGAAGTCCGCGACGTCGGTGAGGATGGTCGCGAACGGCACGCCGGGGAGCGCCTTGCGGACGCTCTCGACCAGGGCGCGGTCGAAGTTCGGCACCAGCGAAACCACCAGGTCCGTGTCGCGGCCGCGCCAGAAGCCTTCGAGCAGGCGCACTTGTTTGGGGTGATAGAGGCGAATCAGTTGGTGCATCCCCCACAGCAGTTGCGCCGAACCGAGCGTCCAGCCTTTCTTCAGAAGCAGGTTATAGACGTCCTGCAGGCGCAGGCCGAAGTACTTTCGAAAAATGTCGAGCGGGTCCATCACCTCCTGCAGGTTGATCAGCCGGATTTCCCAGGGCCGCCCGCTGCGCTCGATGGCCAGACTTAGAGCATTCGCAGCGCTGCGATGGCCGCCGCCGGCGTCGAAATAGAGGAAATCGAGACGCTTCATCGGTGCTTGTAACGATTCTTCCACACTTACAGGCCCGAGGATCGAAAGAACATCCTTCTTAACCATTGTTTTTTGTGACATTCATGGGTGTGTAATATCCGGCGGGTACAAATGAGTCATGCGCTGCGATATGCACGTGCATACGATCCATTCCGGGATGTGCACGCTGCCGGTGTTGAGCAGAGTGTGTCGGGAGAGTTACACCGAGCCCGACGCCCTCTACGCACGCCTGAAGCGCGCGGGAATGGACCTTGTCACGGTCACCGACCACGACTCCATCGATGCCGCGGAGGCCTTGCGGAGCCATGACGATTTCTTCCTCAGCGAAGAGGTCACCTGCCGCATGCCCAGCGGCACCGAGATCCATCTGGGCGTATACGACATCGCCGACCGGCATCACGTCGAAATTCAGCGACGGCGCACGGACATCGAATCCCTGGCGGCGTACCTCGACGAGCAAGGCCTGTTCTTCACCATCAACCACCTTTTCTCTTGCCTGACGGGCCGCCGGCACGCTTCCGATTTCGACCGGTTCGAAGCCCTCTTCCCAGGCTTTGAAACACTGAACGGGCACATGCTGGGGAGCATGAACCGGCGCTCGGCCGAACTGGCGGACCTGCTGGCGAAGGCGCCGGTGGCGGGCAGCGACGCGCACACGCTCTCCTCCGCGGGACTGGCCTGGACCTCGGTTCCCGGCGCGCGGACCAAGGCCGAGTTTCTCGAAGCAGTGCGGCGAGGGCGCGCGCGAGCCATCGGAGCATCGGGAACTTACTGGAAGCTGACCAGCGACGTCTTCCGCATCTGCGCGTCGATGGCCCGGGAGAATCCGGCAACGCTGCTGCTGGCGCCTTTGGCGGCGCTGGTGCCGGCCGCCATCGCGGTGAACTACACGCTCGAAGCCGTGTTCCTGTGGCAGTGGACGCGTCGGCTCGGGTGGACCCGGCCGCGCACCTTCGCGGGCGACCCGGGCGCTTCTCCGGCGGTGGCGCCATGACGACAGCAAGACCGCTCTTCGACCTGATCGTGGCGGGCGACTACGGGCTCATGCGCCGCGTGAACCGCTGGCGCGCGCCGCGCTGGATAAGGCTTTGGATGATCTGCGCGACGCGTGGCGGCGACGGGTGGTTGTGGTACACGCTGGCCGCGCTGCTGCTCGCCTTCGGCGGACCGCTTCGCCTGGAGGCGGTGGGCGCGGGCACGTTGGCCGTGGGCGCCGGCATACTGACGTTCATCAAGTTGAAGCACTGGACCGGACGCAAACGCCCCTGCGCCATCGAGCCGCACTGCTGGGCGACGCTGCTGCCCCCGGACCAGTTCTCGTTTCCATCCGGCCATGCCATCACGGCTTTCGCGGTTGCCATCGCGGTCGGTTCGTTCTATCCCGTCCTGCTTGCGGGACTGCTGTTTTGCGCCGTGAGCGTGGCGGTTTCGCGAGTCCTGCTCGGCATGCACTTCCTCAGCGACGTGACGGCCGGCGCCATGATCGGCAGCCTGCTTGGCTATGCCGCGGCAGCCGCGATTCACTAAGCGCGGGCATCCGCTTGCTTACGCGCGCGGTT
>DATNLV010000453.1:0-5183 GCA_035602665.1 Bryobacteraceae bacterium
TCTGCGGCCCCGAGCCGCCCGCCGAGATCGCCAACGTATTCGGGATCGTGACCGAAGCCCGCAACCGCGCCATCAAGTTCGTCCAGGAGGGCCTGCGCGCCGGGCGGGTGCTGCACGGCTTCGAGGTGGACGATGCGGCCCGCGGCGCGATCCGCGAGCGTGGCTTCGAGCAGTACTTCTTCCACCGCACCGGCCACTCGATCGGCGTCGAAGTGCACGGATCCGGCGCCAACATGGACAACCTGGAAACGCACGACGAGCGCCGGCTCATCCCCTGGACCTGCTTCTCGGTCGAGCCCGGCATCTACCTGCCCCGCTTCGGCGTGCGCTCCGAGGTGGACGTGTTTGTGGGTGAAGACGGAGCCCACGTAACGGGCGAGATTCAGGACCAGATCGTCCTTCTCTGACATGCGGCGCCTGTCGCTGTGCCTGGTAACGCCGCTCGCCGCGGCCGCGATCGCTCTCGGCGCTCCTCCGCGCCTGGTCAACACCTTCCCGCTCGTCTTCGCGGATGGCAGCGGCCAGATCGAGTGGCTGACTCCATCCACTTTCCGCTTCCTGCGGAATTGGGCCGAGCCGGAGCGCATCAAGGGGCCGCTGGCGCCGAAGCCAGTGGCGGTCACCGCCGATGAGAGTGCCACCGCCTACTCATTCAAGAGCCGCTACCTCACAGTCGACGTAGAGAAAGATGGCGGCCGGATCGCGGTCAAGGCCGGCTCCCGGGACGTGCTCGTCGATGGCCGTGTGCGGCGCGAAAACGGCCGCGCCGTTTTAGAGCAGCATGCCGCGGCCTCGGAGCGCTTCTACGGTCTGGGCGCGCGCGCCGCGCCGCGCTTCGACCTGCGCGGATCCGCCATCGAAACAAAAGATGCGTTCCTGCTCTCGAGCGCCGGCTTCGCCGAGTACTTCCCCGCTCGCGGAGCCTACCGGTTCGATCTCGCCTCTTCGCGGCCGGAAACAGTAGCCGTGACCGCGCCCGCGGAGCGCCTCGAGTTCTTTCTCTACTACGGTCCGGTGCCCAAGGACATCTTCGAAGAGCACCTGGCGGTGACCGGTCCCATCGAGCCCTTCGGCGCGGCCGATTTCAAAGTGCGCGAGCCCCGCGGCCGCTCCACCACCGGAACCTGGGACACCCTCGCCGCGAGCGTTAGGACGCTGCTCCACGCCAGCCTCTCGGTGGATCTGATCCCCGAGTTCGACCTGTCTCCGTACGCGAACGCGGATGCGGACCTGCGGGCGAGCGCAGCCGAGCTGGCCTGCGTCATGCCGGTCCTTCGCGCGCCGGGCAATGGGGCGGCGCCCTTCGCGACCCCGCTGCGTTGGCGCGAGCGATTAGCGCCGTACCTCCTCAGTTACACCAAGGAGGCGCAGGACCGCGGAGTGCCCGTGTTGCGGCCGCTCGAGATCGATTCCGACGAAGACCCCGCCGCGCGCAACCGAAGCGGCGAATTCAAAGTGGGCGACGAGTTGCTTGCGGCGCCAGTGCTGAAACCCGGAACGGACCTCACGGTCTACCTGCCGCGCGGACTCTGGACCGATCTCGACTCCGGCCAGACCTACAAAGGCCGCCAGGACATTCGGGTGCGTCCCCCTGCCGGCCACATCGCACTGTTTGCCAGGAACGGAACCATCGTGCCGCTCGGCCCCGA
Organism: Bryobacteraceae bacterium; assembly: GCA_035602665.1. Taxonomy (GTDB): domain Bacteria; phylum Acidobacteriota; class Terriglobia; order Bryobacterales; family Bryobacteraceae; genus DASWZN01. The sequence goes on from DATNLV010000453.1 coordinate 1,650, forward strand.
GAGTGGCGACGTCCTCGAGCTCCACTACTTCCCCGACCTCGGCGCGGAGTTCTTCTTGTTCGAAGAGGACGATCAGGACATCTCTCAGTTCCACGCCGCCCCCGCCGGCGATCTGCTGCGCTTCGAGATCGAGTCGCGCACGAATCGCGTCTACGACTGGGTGATGCACGACGCGGGCCCGTGCCGCAAAGTCGATGGCGGCGGAGTGGACTACAAGCAGGTGGCGGACCCGGGTCAGCTCGCGCCCGGCCGCTGGTACGCCGACCCATCTAGGAAGCTGCTGCGAATTCGCGTGCGCTCCGTGGCCGGCGGCGACGAAGTCGTGCACGTCATCCCATAGCACCGAACCGCGAGCGTGAGCGAGCGGACCTCTCCCTGAACGGCTCGCGAGGCCGGGTTGCCACGCCCCCCGCTCGCCGAATCCCTGGGACTGCTATCTTTCTTCTAGGGGGGCGGACATGCTCATGACCGAATTGTTTCTGGGTGAACTCGAACGGGAAGCGGCCGCAACACGAAAAGTGCTCGAACGCGTGCCCGAGGGGCGAGGCGATTATAAGCCGCACGAGAAATCGATGCCGCTGGGGCGGCTGGCAACGCTGGTTGCGACCATGCCGGGCTGGGTCGCCATGACCGTGAATCAGGACGAACTGGACCTGAGTCCTCCCGGCGGCGCGACCTACAGGCCGCCGGAGCTCCGCACCAGGCGCGAACTCGTGGAGGCGCTCGACGCCAATGTCGCCAAGGCGCGCGAGGCCCTGACCGCCACCACAGACGAACACCTCATGAAGCCGTGGAAGCTCAAAGTCGCGGGCAACGTGATGAGCGAGCAGCCGCGCCACATCGTCCTTCGCGACTCCGTGTTCAATCACCTGGCCCATCACCGCGGCCAGTTGACGGTGTACCTGCGGCTCAACGAAGCGCCAGTCCCGGCCATCTACGGTCCAACGGCGGACGAAGCCGGCTGGTAAGAGACTGATGAAACTGGAGGGCGGCATGCGCATCGCAATCGTAGCGGATATCCACGGCAACCTGACCGCGCTCGAAGCGGTCATTGCCGATCTGCGGCAGATGTCTCCGGACCTGGTCTTGCACGGCGGCGACCTGGCCGACGCCGGGGCGAATCCCGCCGGGGCCGTGGACCGCATTCGAGACCTGGGCTGGCCGGGCGTGGTCGGCAACACCGACGAAATGCTTTTCCGGCCCGAGTCGCTGAGGGAATTTGCGAGCCAATCGCCCGACATACAGCCTCTCCTGGCGGACATCGAGGAGATGGCGGCGGCGACCCGCGCGACGCTGGGAGAAGAGAGATTGGCGTGGCTCCGCGGCTTGCCGCCCACTTACGTTGAAGCTCCGATGGCCCTGGTGCACGCCAGCCCCGCGACGGCGTGGCGCGCCCCCGCGGAGGATGCGAGCGACGAGGAACTGGAGTCGGTGTACGCGCCGCTCGGCCAGCCCATTGCGATCTATGCGCATGTCCACCACCCCTACGTCCGCACCGTTTCGGGAATGATCGTCGCCAACACCGGCAGCGTCGGCCTTTCCTACGACGGCGATCGCCGCGCCGCGTACCTGTTGCTGGATGAGTTCGACCTGGTCATCCGGCGCGTGGATTATGATGTGGCGAAGGAGATCAAGGCCCTGTCGGCTTGCGGCCTCCCGCACGCGGCCTGGGTCGCGCGAATGTTAGAGAGCGGCAGCTTCGAGCTGCCTTAGGCGCCGGAACCGAACCGCGAGCGTCAGCGAGCGGACCGCCTCACTCGGCTTCCAGTCCCGCCCGCGCCAGCAGTTCGCGCAGCGCCTCTTCCCCCGCGGCGCCGTCCTGCTTGCCGGCAATGTTGCCGTCGCGATCGATCAGCACATAGATGGGGTAGGACTTGGCGGCGAACATAGCGGCAAGGTTGGTGTCGTCTGTCAGAACGACTTTGCAAGTGCGCGGCGAATCGGCGAGGTATTGCTTCACTTTCTTCTTCGACTCGCCGACGTTGACCGCCAGAACCACCAGGCCGCGGCCTTCGAAATCGTGAGCCAGGGTGTCGACGGCGCCCTGTTCCTCCTTGCAGTACGGGCACCACGTGGTCCAGAACTGCAGCAGCACCACCTTGCCCTTCAGCGACTCGTTGGTGAACACCTCGCCATCGAGCGTCTTGGCGTGAAACTTCGGCGCCGGCTCGCGGGAGCCGATGGCCAACAGCGCGCCGCAGCAGACGGCGGCGGCTGCCAGGATCGAGACTGGTGCGCGCATGAGAAAATTCTATATCAGATTCCCGCTTCGGACAGAAGCTGGCGGAGGGACTCTTCGCCCGCCGCGCCGTGCTGGCGATCGACGATGCGCCCATCCCGGCCAATCAGCACGTAGCTCGGGAAGCCTCCGGTCCCCAGGACCTCCGCGAGGTCGCTGTCCTCGGACGCGACGACGCGGCATCGGCGTGGAGAGTGGCGCAGGTACTCGGCGACCTTTTCCCTGGACTCGCCCACGTTGACGGCCAGCACCATCAGGCCGCGGCCGGAATACTTGCGCTCGATGGCGTCGACGACGGGCTGCTCCTGGCGGCAATAGGGGCACCACGTGGTCCAAAACTGGACCAGCACGACGCTGCCCTTGAGCGATTCGCTGGTGAACTGTTCGCCGCTGAGCGCCTTGACCCGGTAGGCAGGGGTGTTGTCGCATGCCGTGGCGCCGAGCCATGCCGCGGCGCAAGCGACGGCGAGGGCGGTGTTGCGTTTGGTCGTGAAACCTCCAGAGGGGTATGGTAGCACCGCACGCTACACTCAAAAGAGCATGCGGCGAAACGCCCCGGCACTCCGGTCCGCTCTCGCGCTCCTGTTCTGCCTGCCCCTGGCGGCCGGTCCGTCCTACGACGGCGCGACCTTCGAGAAGCGCGTGGCCGCGATCGCCGCGGGCGCGAACGGGGTCGCCCGCCGTGCCGCGATCGTCGCTCAACTCACCGCCCTGGGCATCCCCTATCGCCTGGAGGATTTCCATCGAGCGGGCCGCAAGGGAGTCAACATCCTGGCCGCTCTCCCCGCGCCGGCCGGCGTCGAAAAAGAGATCCTCCTCGGCGCCCACTCGGATCGTGTGGATGCGGGGCAGGGCGCCGTCGACGACGCTTCCGGCGACAGCGCCGTCCTCGAGTTGCTGGCCGCCTTCAAGCAGACGCCGCTCAAGTCGTACCGCCTGAACGCGGCGTTCTTCGACCTGGAGGAACTGGGCGCCCTGGGCTCCGGAGCCTATGCCGCCGCGCACCGCCACAGCCTGCCCGCGGTCTACCTCAACTTCGACGTCTTCGCATACGGCGACACACTGTGGGTTGGCTCCGTGAACGCCCAGTCGCCTTCCGCGCGGGCCATGACCGAGGCCGCCGCGGCGTCCCACTTCCCGCTCGTCCTGGGGCCGGACTACCCGCCCGGCGACGACGGCAGCTTCGTGGCCGCGAAGGTCGAGACGCTGGGCATCGCGATCATCGACGGCCGCGAGATCGAAGGCATTCTCGCGTTCTTCCACGGCCATCCCCCGAATCCCCTCCCCCGCGCCGT
>DATNLV010000465.1:0-2725 GCA_035602665.1 Bryobacteraceae bacterium
CCCCCAGCCGTAGCACGCCAGCCAGTGGCTCCACGGAATGTGGGCCGCCTGGCTCCAAAAGGCAGCCGGGACAACGACGGCCCAGGCCAGGGGAAACAGCACGTTGGCCGTGACCGATTGCGCCACCCACATCTGTTCCCAGCGCCACTTGCGTAAGTATTTGACGGGAAGGGCATAGGCGGCCTGGAAGAAACCCGCGGCTGCAAGAAGAAGGAGCGTACCAACCTGGGCGCGCATGGGAACCACTCCCAGTGTAGTGCAGTGTGGGCGACCGCAAGTCCGCCTCGGCGTTCGCTGGGGCGATTCCGGATAACGCTTTCACGTCATGACTGAGATGAGTCGTATCCGGCATGCTCAGTAAGCTATGGCACCGCAGGAAGCGCTTTCACTTTTCTATTGACTTCACGTCAGATAGTGGTTTATAACTACTGTGGGTTCGCCTGGAAATTGGGGCAGGCACCCTCTACTGGAGCATCCTGGCCAGGCTGCGGGCATGCCGCCGGCCGGCGCTCTGGCGTAGCGGATCGTTTCAGGGGGGATTGGGCTATGCGAACGAGTAAGGTCGTTCTTTCCGCCCGTTGGCTGCCGATCCTGTTCGCACTTTGCGCCGGCCTCTGCCGGGCGCAATTCAGCGGCAGCATTCAGGGCATTGTGCAGGATCCATCCGGGGCCGTTGTGCCGAACGCGACAGTGCGGCTCTTGAACGTCAGGACACAGGTCTCTTCGGAAGCCAAGAGCGGCAACGAGGGGAATTATCGATTTGTCAGCCTCGCTCCAGGCTCGTACCAGATCACGGCAGAGGCGCAAGGCTTCAACAAGACCATCGTCAAATTCGAGATCGAGACGGACCAGAACCTCAATCTGCCGATCTCGATGACTCTGGTTTCGGCAACTGAGGCAGTCGAGGTCACCGGCGAGGCGCCGGTCCTGAACACGGCGGAGAGCCGCAATGAGCTGACCCTGGGGACGCAGGCCGTCGCGGAGTTGCCCGTCCCCGGTCGCAACATGGTCACGCTGGCTACTCTGGCGCCGGGCGCTTCGGGCCTCGGAACCATGGGAGGCGGCCAGCCGGGGCACGTGGGCACTCCCGGGTCCGGAGTAGACAACTACTCCACCGAGACCCAGGTGGATGCCAGCGCCAACGGCGAGGGCCAGATGTCCAACATGTGGGTGGTAGACGGGCTCGACGTCACCAGCGGGATACGCCAGGGCGTCCTGAATCTGACGCCGAACCCCGACACCGTCCAGGAGACCTCCATCGAGGTCAACACGTTTTCGTCCGAGTACGGCCGCTCCGATGGCCTCCAGATGGTCATGACCACCAAGTCCGGCAGCGATCAGTTCCACGGGCTGGCGGCCGACTACTTCACCTTCCAGAAGATGTTCGCGGCGACCGAGTTCTCGCACAACTACCCGCCGTTCCACTCCAACAATCTGTCGGGAGCGGTGGGTGGCCCGGTGATTCCTCATCGCCGGTTCTACTTCTACTTTGGAGTGGAGCCGCTGCGCTCCTCGGCTTCGACGGGCAACTCGCTGGTCACTTTCGCCGACCCGGCATTCACTTCCTGGGCCCAGGCCAACTACCCCAGTACGCTGGGGACGAAGCTTCTGGCGACTTATCTGCCGCAGCACATCACGGGCGTTTCCGTGGCCTCCACTGCGGCGACGGTGTTCCCTGGCACCTGCGGGAGCGCCAGTTTCAGCCTGCCCTGCACAACGCCGGTGATCGACCAGGGCGGCTTCAACTCCACCCAGTTCCGCAACGGGACGCAGTGGTTCGCGCGCATCGACAAGTATTGGGACAAAGACCGCATCTATGGGAGCGTCTACCGGACCACGCTCAACTACGGCGCGGCTTCGCCCATAACGCAGTTCTCCGCGGCCAACAATAACAACTGGCAGCGTGCCTTTCAGGTGAACTACACCCACACCTTCTCGCCCAACACCTTGAACGAGGCAATCTTCGCGGCTAACCGGGTGGAAGGCACGCTCGGCAGCGGCGCGCAGGACTACACCGTGCCCTCGATCAACGTGCCGGGAATCAATGTCGACAGCGGCCAGGCCTTCGGCGTGGGCTTCGCGCAGGGGGACTTCATCCAGCACAACTACCACTGGCGCGACGTCCTCTCCCACGTCCGCGGACCGCACACTCTCAAGTTCGGCTACGAAGGCTGGTTCGGCGACGATGTCGAGCCGTTTCAGGGTCCATACTCGCAGCCCACTTTCCAGTTCAACAATCTGCTCACGCTGGTCCAGGACCAGCCCTTCAATGAACACGGAGTGATGTACGACCCGACGACCGGAAAGCCGGTGCTGTGGTCGTGGAACGCGGCGTCAAGCACGTGGGGGCTGTTCGTCGAGGACACCTGGAAGGCGATGAAGAACCTGACCCTGACGCTGGGCCTGCGGTACGACGACAGCGGCAACCCGTATTCCCGCAGCTCCACGACGGTGTTCGGGAATTACTATCTCGGCCCCGGGGCGACGTTCCAGGACCAGGTGGCAAACGGGTTTGCCAAGCCGACACACAATGCGCTCAACCACTCGGTGAACGACCTGCTCAGTCCGCGCGTCGGCGTCGCCTGGGACCCCACCGGGGGCGGCAACTGGGTGCTGCGTGGGGGCGCGGGCGTCTATAACAACTGGCTGACGCAGGCGAACGTGCAGGAGGAGTTCCGGGGCAATCCGCCAGGGCCGATCACGCCGACCTTCACCGAGGGCGGCA
>DATNLV010000468.1:0-6409 GCA_035602665.1 Bryobacteraceae bacterium
CGAGAAGCGCGCCATCATTCCGAAACAGGACTACGGCGCCGCGATCAGCCTCACCTTCACGCTCGCCCCGAAGGCCAGCCGGAAGCTGCCGGTCGCCGTCGCTCTGGATTTCCCGAAGCAGAGCTACATCGACGGAAAGACTTTCGAACGCAAGTACGTCAAGGGCTTCAAGAACAAAGAAACCCGGGCGCTGGAGCTGGCCCGGATCGCCCTGGACAACTACCCTGCCTGGCTCGACCGCACCGCATCGATCCACAACCGGATCTTCGACCACATCAGCAAGAGCGCGTCGTACAAGAAGGATAAGGCGGGCGCGCTGAGACTCACCCGCCTGATCCTCAACGAGTTCAGCTTTCCCCTGTCGAACGCCTGCATCTGGGTGGCCCAGAACGGCAAGGACGTCGCGCGATTCCTGGAGTGCTTCGACTACGCCTACATCGACCCATCGGACGTCGACTGGTACTCCATGGTGCTGCTCATGCTGTTTCCGGACGTGGAGCAGGAGCTGTGCCAGCGTTTCATCGACTCGGTGCTGGCCGAGGACTCGACCAAGCGCTTCTACCACCTGCATGGCTCGTTCGTGGAGGCGCGCCAGCATTTCAAGGCACACCCGGAGCAATACGAGGACGTCTCGCTCACCCAGATCTGGGATGACTTCAAGGTCAAGGGCAGCGTCGCGCACGATGTCGGCGCCATGCCCAAGGGCCATCCCCTGCGCGGCACCAGCGATTACGCCTGGTACAACAACAACTATTGGGTCGATCTGTTTCCCAAGCTCGCCACACGCGTGCTGCGCAACATCAAGTTCCTCGGCGACGTCGACTTCCTGAAGCGCAACTGGAAAACGCTCAAGTTCGGTTTCGACTTCCTGAAGACCTACGACATCGATGGCGACGGCATCCCCGAAGGCAACCCGCACGAGGTCAAGAACACGTTCGACAACCTGGTGCTGTTCGGTGCGGATGCCTATGACACCACCAACTACATGGCCTGCTGCGAGTCCATGAAGATCATGGCGCAGATGATGGGCGACGAGCCGGCGCGCGAGCAGTACCAGGCGGCCTTCGACCGGGCGAATGCGGTCTTCGAGAGCCTCTGGCGCGAGAAGAAGAACCGCAAGGGCGTCGAGCTCCAGTACTACGTCACCTGTTACGACACCGAGACCAAGAAGATGAACACGGACGTCTGGACCAACCAGTTCGACGCGCTGTGGGCCATGATCGCGATGGGCGAGGAGCCGTTCATCCCCGCAAAGCGGGCCAGGCAGGTCCTCAAGACCATCTACAAAGTGAACCGCACCACGATGGGCTGGGCCATGACCCGGACGGAAGACGGCGAGCAGGTGGAATCGGAGCAGGGCCAGGACGTCTACACGACGTCGAATTACGTGTTCGCTCAGTTACTCGATTACTATGGTCTGGTCAAGGAGAGTAAGGAAGTCTACAAGGCCATGGATAAGGTCATCTTCGAACACGGCAACTCCCTGATCAGCCCGGACAACCTCAGGGCCGAGCTGGAACAGGAACAGGGAGAGACCGTCAAGGGGCCGCACTATATTGTGGCGGCCTATCCCAGGCCGGGCGCCGTCCTGACGCAGTTGGTCATGCAGTTCATCAAAGAGACGCAGGAGCGGACCGGCGTCACGAAGGTGGACACTCCGGCGCTGCGCTCTTTCACGAGCTCGATATTCGGCGAGGCGCGCTAGATGAGGCTCCTTTGTGGTCTTGTCTGCGCGTGTGCGCTGGCGTACGCGCAGCCGTCCGGCGGGCCCTACGGTCCCATTGATCAAAGCTACGAGATCCCCAAGGCCGTCCACGTCTACTACGTCGCCCCTGACGGAAATGCCGGCTCCCCCGGCACAACCCTCGAACAACCGACAACGATCGAGGCGGCCATCGAGCGCGTAGTCACCGGCGATGCCGTCATCCTGCGCGGCGGCGCCTACCGCACCGGCGGCCTCGTCCTCAACCAGGGCATCACGCTTCAGCCCTACGCCGGCGAACACCCCATCCTCAAGGGCACCCAGGTCGCGACGAAGTGGGAACCGCTGCGCAACAACCTCTGGAGGACCAGGTGGACGCACCTCTTCCCGGCGGCGCCCCAGGCCTGGTGGCGGCGCGAACGCGAGCTCATGCGGACGCCGCTGCACCGGTTCAACAACGACATGGTGTTCGTGGATGGCGAGAAGCTGAAGTCCGCGGGTTGGGCGGGCGAGGTAGACGCCCATTCCTTCTACATCGATTACCAGGACGGCTACGTCTACATCGGCGTCGATCCCACCAACCGCATGGTCGAGATCACCGCCTTCGACAGCGCGCTGGTGCGGACCAGCGGCGAGGCGCACGGCAGGACCAACGATCACAAAGGCCCGGTCATCCGCGGGATCACGTTCACCCAGTACGCCTACCGCGCGCTCGAGATCGAGGGCAAGAAGAGCTTGGGTGCCGACAAGGAGCCCACCGACGAGCCCGTTGGCCCGGCCGATCCCTCGACCTACGGCAAGCAGGTGATCGGCACAGTGCTCGAGAACGTCACCATCACTTACTGTTCGCGCGTGGCCGGGTATTTCCGCGGCGACGGCCTCGTCATCCGGAACTCGCTCGTCAGCGACACCTCGACCGAAGGGATCTACGTCATCGGGTCGTCCGACGTTCTCCTCGAGAGGAATATCTTCCGGCGAAACAACATCGAGCAGATCACAGGCTATTTCCCGTCCGCGGTCAAGATCTTCAACCAGACTTACCGGGTCACTTTCCGCGACAACCTCATCATCGATCAGCCTTACTCGAACGGCGTCTGGTACGACGTCGGCAACCACGACGGCGTCATCGTGAACAACTGGATCGAGGGCGCGATCGACGGCTTCTTCTTCGAGATCTCGCAGGGCGCGGTCGTGGCGGGCAACGTCTTCGTCCGTTGCGACAAGGGCGTCCGCGTGCTGAACTCGGCAAACGTGCATGTGTACAACAACACGTTCGTGGACACCCGTGCGTCCTTCGAGCGGACTGAGCGGAGCGCGACGGGCGACCACTTCGGCTGGCATCCCTCGACCGGCCCCGACGTGGACAAACGCGAGGGTCACGTGTTCGTGAACAATCTGCTGGTGGCGAGCGACTCGTACCGCGAGGCGTTGCTTCGGTTCGAGCAGCCGGCCGCGCTCTGCACCAAGCTGCCGCGCCCGCAGGCGAAAGAAGTCGACGGCAACGTCTATGTGCGACCGGCCGCCGCGTTGCCGCTCATCGTGTGGAGCCCCGCCGCGACCGACAGCTGTTCCACACCGCTTGGATCGCTCGACGAGTTCCGCAAGCGGATGCCGGCGTTCGAGGCCAACGGACGCCAGATCGAGAAGACGCCGCGATCGATCTTCAAGGGCCCGGACCTCGGCCACTACGAATTGCTCGAGCCACTTCCGGCGGGCGAGCCGCTCCCCGACGATGTCCGCAACCTGCTGGGCTGGACGAAGGAGCATGCGGCGACCCCAGGCGCGTACCCCTTCGGGCGCTAACGACCGGGGGTGGGGGCGCACCCGGGCGTCAGCGGTTTTCGCCTTCTACATGGACCTCGAAGCGCTCCAGCGGTTCCCCAACGTCATTCACTGGGACGAGAGTTCTGCTGAACGTGCCCTGGTCACCGAACAAGTAGATCCAGGACAACTCGGGGTGACCTGGATAAAGCTGAAGTGTGGATGGGTTCAACTCCCAGGCCGTCGCCGCCCGATTCTGTCCATCGAGACGATACTTCCCATGGGCGACCAGATGGCCCGCGTCGTCCCATGCCCGACAAATATCTACGTCTCCGATACGATCGACCGAGCAGTCGAACCAAGCCCCGCTCACGAAGCCTGCTACGTAGCGCGCCCTAGTGGCAACGCCAGATGGATGCGTCAATGGTTGCCAAAGGCCGAGTCCCACGCCGAGTTGGTACGCCGGCCGCAGACCTAGTGCCAACAATACGACAGCAGCCACAACCAAGGCGCGCTTGATCAGGAAGAGCCTCTTGCTAAGCAGGATACCTCGGGTCGGGGATCGTGGCTGCGTGTGAACCTCGATCCCGTCGACGCTGATCCTCTACCTCGCCGGCGGGAACCCGCTTCCACCCGGCCCCCAGATGCGGAACTCGCCGCCGCAGTGCAGGAGCGCAAGCATGTAGAGCGTGCCGTCGTAATAGCGCATCTCGCCCGAGGGGATGGGCAAGTTCCACAGCGCTTCGACAAATGCGCGGGCGCGCGGTTGGGTGGCAGCGAGGCTCGCCACGGCGTTCATCGCGATCAAGCCATCCGAGTGCGACTTGTCCAACGGTTGGCCATCGAGCGTGAACTGGTTCCCGTAGTGGGCGCCCTGCGATTCGAAGAAGGCCTGCAGGCGGTCGCTGAGCTGCTGCTCGCGCGGGTCGGCGGCCCACCAAGCCCAATCGACGGCCCAGTTCATCGCCGTGCGCCAGGAATCGTACGAGAAATGGACCGACATCTTGTTCCACTTGGCTGCCCAGGGCGTGCCATCGTAGTTGGCGTATTCGGGCGCGAGCCCGGTCGAGGGATGCGCGGCCTTCTCGAACAACGTGCGGCTGGCCGCGGCGGCATGGGCCCAGAAAGCGACGTCGGCCGCGGGACCCCACATGACCCAGAGTTCATAGAAGGCGGGCAGGTGGTAGGAGGGGTCGGTATGGCCGCCATCATCGGTGTTGCGGGCGTCCCCGAGGACGGGTGAGAAGCGGACCATTTTGCGTGCGGCGTTGAAGAGCGGGCCGGAGGTCCGGGGGCCGGCCAGGGTGGGGCCGGTGGCCACCGCACGATGCAGCATGTCGGTGAGCAGCCGATCGGCTTCGGCTTTGTAGTTGTAGATGCCGGCGCCGTTGCCCCAACGCGCGGCCGCGAAGTAGAGCGAGGTGGCGATGTACTCCTCGCCATCCGGAGCGGGCATTTCGTCGTTGGGCTTGCCGTCGGTTTTCACGGACCAGGAGAAGAAGCCCTGCGCGGGGCCCTGCGAGTGGTACATGTAAGTGCGCGCCCAGTTCCACAGGGCGTCGAACTCGGGCTTCTTATCGAGTTGGACGGCGATCATCATGCCGTAGGAGACACCTTCGGAGCGGACGTCGTGATGCGCGACGTCGAGGATGTAGGCGAGGGGGCCGTTGGCATTCGAGCCGGCCGCATAGTAGAGCGCCTGCGTGGCCGGATCGCCATGGAACAGCTGCCGGAATGCGGCGTCGATCTTGGCCCGCGATTCCTGCGCGGAGTGGCCGGCCTCGACGAAGAGGTTGCGATAGACGCCGGAGGCGAAGGCACCGCGCGGCGGAGGCGGAGCAGCGGCCAGCAGGAACGTCAGCAGGAGGACGCCGACGGCGGATTCGGGAACGGCATGAAACATGGGGCGAACTTGAATTATAGTGCGCCCCGGCCCGCTACAGCAGCACCAAGCCCTGCCGGATCCCCGTCGCCACCGCCTCCGTGCGGCTCGCCGCGCCCAGCTTGCTCATGATCGACGACACGTGGAACTTCACCGTGTGCTCGGAGATCCCCAGCTTCCAGGCGATCGCCTTGTTGGCGTCGCCCTCGGCCAGCATGCGCAGCACCTCGATCTCGCGCGGCGTCAGCGGCTCCGTGCCGGGGTCGGCCACACCTCGCTGCGCAAGCGGCGCCGAGGCGTTCAACATCGGCTCCATCATCTGCGGCTCGATCGCCACCAGGCCCGCGGCTACGGCTTCGATGGCGGCCAGGATCTCCGCCTCGCCGGCCTGGCGCGCCACCACCGCCCGCACTCCCGAGCGCAGCGCCTCGCGAATCCACTCCGGCCGCTCATCGTCTGTGAGCACCACGACCGCCGCGCCGGCCCATGGCGGCTCCTCCTCGCCCGGCGGAGTTTCGGTGAGGACGACGTCGGCGTCCGCAGCGCTCCCAACCACTGCCATCCCGGGGTGCGAGCGCAGGATCGCCTCCAGACCTGCCTTTGCGATCGGCGATGTCGACGCGATGAAGATCCGGATCACGCGGCCTCCGCGACCATCCTCCGCGCCGGCAGCCTAACCGTCACCTGGCGCACGGACCGGCGCTCGCCCCGCAGAAAGCTCAACTCAAGCGCGCGGCCCGCATTGTGGTCCAGCGCGTCCGACAAATCGTCGGGAGAGCGGAACTCGCGTCCGCCGGCGCCCACCAGCAGGTCCCCGGTCAGCAGCGACGCTCGCTCCGCCGCGCTGCCCGGCATCACGCGCAGCACCAGCAGGCCTTCGCGAATGGGCTGCACCACCACGCCGAGCGCGATGTCCGAGGGGCCGCGGCGCAGGAAGTCCGCCACGGTGTTGCTCGGCACCGCCAGCGCCAGCCCGCCCGCGATCATGGTGTTGATGCCGATCACGCGTCCGCTCGCATCCGCCAGCGGCGCGCCCGAGTTCCCCGGCAGAAGGCGGACGTCGG
>DATNLV010000487.1:0-17337 GCA_035602665.1 Bryobacteraceae bacterium
GAAACATATCCACCGCTCTCGGAAAATTTGTCTCGGATTTGCCGGTGACCTTATTTCTGCCTTGTTGTCATCGCACTTCGCTCTACCTTGTTGCTCGTTCTAAGTCGCACATAAACAACTCAAACCACGCTTAGCGAAGCAGTTCAGTTGTTAGGAATCTGGCGTTTCGAATCCCCGTGGGGACGCCAGCTCAGAAGCACCCGCACCCTTAACGAGTTGTGGGTTTCTCATTTTCTGGCTGGCAACAGGACTGGCAACAACCCCATAAGCCGATCGCAGAAGCGATCAAAGCATCGCCCAGATTGACATCCTCCCGGCCCTAAAGGGCCGGGATTCCTGCTGAGCGGCGAAGGAATCGCCGTAAGCGGGTTGGTTCGCGTTTCGCCGGCCCCTGTGGGCCTCCGCGCGCAGACACGGCTTGACCAGCCGCCAATATGTTCATTGCCGCCACGTTGTCGGCGTGGCCGCGATGCCCGCAGACGACGCAGGTGAAGCGGTCGCGGACAGGTCGATTTTCAGGACAGACGTGGCCGCACTGGGGGCACGTCTGGGACGTGAACGCAGGGTCCACTTTGATGAGTTCTCCGCCGCACCAGCCAAGCTTGTAGCCCAGCTGGCGGGCGGTTTCCGAATGGCCCTGGCCAAGCAGGGCTCGGTTGAGCCCCGCCCTTGCGGCCACGTTCTTGCCCGGTAGGTCGACAGAGCCCCGGGCGGATCGGGAAAGCAGGCGCAGCGCCAGCCCTTCGGCAACAATGTGGCCGTGGTTTTTGGCCAGTGTCGTCGTGAGCTTATGGCGTGCGTCGTCCACTCGATTGCGTATCCTCCTGACGAAAACAAGCCGCCGGCGCTTGGCATTGGCATGGCGCCGCGAGCCCGGAACGCAGCGGGAGACGCGCCGACAGAGCAACGAATGCCGACGCTCTTCTTCCCTGGTCGCGACCGGAAGCCGGAAAAGCCGACCGTCGGAGGTCGCCAGTGATTCAACGACTCCCAGGTCGATCCCAACCCAGGGGGCCTCGCTCCTTGCCGGGACCCCCACCTCCTGCTCGACCTGGATGGAGACCTGCCAGCGAAGGCCGTCGAAGCGCACGGTGGCATTCCTGATGGTGCCCTCAACCGGCCGGGATATGCGGGCCTTTACCCAGCCGAGCTTGGGTAGCCAGACACAGCGTCCGTTCAACTCAACTCCCTGGGGCCAGCGGATTCCCGGAGGGGAGCCGGAACGCCTCTTGAAGTCTGGGTATCTCGCCCGGCCCTCGAAGAAGTTGACGAAGGCTTGATCGAGATTGAGGAGGGTCTGCTGGAGCGCCTGGGACGGGAGCAGCGATAGCCAGGGGAACACTTCCTTCATTGGCGGCAGCTGGGCCGCCTGCTCATGGTAGCTTACACGGACGCGCCCCTCGCTCGCCTTGAACGCGTCCCTGCGCTGGGCAAGCATCCAGTTCCAAAGGAACCGAAGGGCGTGGCTCCAGTCGAGGAGCGAGGCGGCCTGCGCGGCATCAGGCTGGAGCTGGAAGCGATACGCCTTGAGGCGGAGGATCTTTGACTCTATTGGTCTAACCATGCAGGAAACAAGGTTACGCCGGGGAAGAAGTGTCGTTTACAGCCTGAGTTATCATTTGGTCTTTGTGACAAAGTACCGACGGCGCCCCATCACCGCACGTGTGAGGCAATTCCTTGGCAGTGTGTTTTCGGATGTCTGTCGCGATTTTGGCGGCACGCTTGACGAGATGGACGGCGAGGCCGACCACCTGCATCTTCTCGTGTCAATGCCCCCAAAAGTCGCACCGGCGAATCTTGTCAACTCACTAAAGGGGGTGTCATCCCGGCACCTGCGCCGGCAGCGCTATCCCGAGGTCCGCCGGGCCCTCTGGGGCGCACATTTCTGGAGCCCCAGTTACTTCGTCTCGTCCACCGGCGGAGCCACGCTTGCCAAGGTAAAGGCTTATATCCGGAAGCAACGGGCTCCCACCGGCAGCCCTTCATCCCGGCCCTAAACGGCCGGGTTTTCGGGCTGAAGAGCGATAACGGGGTAAGGCGAGGTTGCCTGATGGTTGCCGGATCGTGCGGACCCAAAAAGGCGCCTATCGGACGGCTTCCGAAGGATCCGACCAATAATCGGCGGCCTCTTCCCGGATTGAGATGCGGCTCGTTTCGAGCCGGATTCCATCCGTCTCCCGAGGGCCAACCGAAAGGAATGTCCCGGTTCCGCCTGGTAACGTCCCGCCCTCGATGCTGGCGCCGGGGCAGCGGTCCAGCCGGACGACCGGGGCTGCGACGGCCGTGCGGGTCGACACATGGTCCAGCCGGAGCCCACACGAATCCCTGATCGCGAAGGCTGGCCCCTTCACGGGGTTGACCTGGACGTTGCTTATTTCCATCTCATTCGCGTCGCTGGCCATCAGTCCTCCTGCACCCGTTGCGACGATGTCGCTGAGCCTCAGGCCCTCGATGGGCATCTCCGGCAGGCCCATGACTGCGATCATTACCGGCCGGCCGGGCTGGTTCCCGCTGACGCTTACGGGATTCCAGCCGAATTCGAATCTCCCGCGCGCCCGGCTGATGGTGACGTGGCTTATGGCTATGTCCCGGAAGACGGGGGTGCGCAGGGAAACCGGCTCCGCCGGGGGAGGAGTCTCCCCCTGCATCGTGTAGTATTGCGAGACGCTGATGGCGCGGCCGACGTCGTCGAGGATGAGGTTGCCGATCCTGATGTTCTCCACCACCCCGCCCCGGCCGCGCTCGCTCTTGATGTTGATCCCCGCCTGCGTGCCCTCGCAGACGATGTTGCTCACAACCACGTTGCGGATCCCGCCGGAAGTCTCGCTTCCGATCACGATGCCGCCCGAGCCGCGGCGGATCACGCAATTGTTCACCAGGACATTCTCCGTCGGGCGGTTGACGCGCAATCCGTCGGCATCCTTGCCGGCCTTGAGCGTGATCGCGTCATCCCCGTTATCAAGGTAGCAGTCGGAGACCCTCACGTCCCGGCTCGAGTCGATGTATATTCCGCCAGTGAAAGCCCCGGGATAGGTTTCCAGGGAGACCCCACGCACGACGACGTTCTCCGAGTACAGCAGATGGATCGACCAGAAGGGCGCGCCAACCATTCGGATGCCCTCGATCAGGACGTTCCGGCTCTCCATTGTCCGGATGAAGGACGGCCGCAACAGGGGCGCAACCTTCAGGTATTCGCTCTCGGGCTGCGGCGTCCTTTCCTGCAAGAGGCGCAGAAGCCGATTCCAGGCCGGCCCGAATGCCGATCCCGCGCCCTCCGTTGTCTTAGGCTGCGGTCCGCCCATCAAACGAACCCAATCCCCGTTGTTCGTCGTGATCGTGCCCCGGCCGGTGATGGTCACATTCTCCAGTCCTGTCCCGCCGATGAGTGGAATGGGGGCTAGGCACTCGATTCCCTGGACGCGCCCAGGCGCATAGGGAAGGCGGGCGGCGGGAAAACGGAGGACGGCCCCAGCCTCGATGCGCAGGACGAGATTGCTCACGAGTTCGATGGGGCCGCAGGTGTAATTGCCCGCCGGAATGACAACGGTTCCCCCACCGGCCGCCTTTGCGGCCTGGATAGCCAGGCGGATTGATTCCGTGGCGGGCACCGAGCCGTCGTTGTGGGCACCGAATTTCATCACATCAAAGACGGCCCCGGCGCCCCGGGACATGGGAGCCAGGACGGGACCGATGAGTGCGAGCAGGCAAAGAATGCCCCGGGCTCCTGCTCGGCTGCGCTTATGTTCGTTCATTTTCGGGGTGTCGCGCGAACCCACCTCCGCTGGCACCTGGGACAAGGCCGGGAAGGTTTAATTGGGTGGCGCAATCCCACCCTTGCAGATAGAACTCCCCTCCGTCCAGTCTCCCGCAAGCTCCATTGTCAATCTGCGCGGGCAAGCGGGGCTGGAACCCCCCCTGCGCCCACGCGCGAAGAAAACACCCCGATTCCCATGATCAAGACGTCGACGCCACTGCCACGGCCCGAGATTGATCCCGGATTTCCACCGGTTGCGTGGACGCTCAGCCGCCCGGCCAACCTGTGGGAGCGCACTCTGTACGCCGCAACACGCCCCCGCAGCCCGGTCACTTCAATAACCATAATCGCCATGCTCGTCGCCGTCGTGGGCACGCTCGACTACCTTGCGGGAGTGGGGGTTTCGCTTGTGCTCTTTTACCTGATTCCAATCGCCTTGAGCGTGCCCTGGCTGGGTTGGCGGGCCGGCATCGTTACGTCCGTCGTCAGCGCCGCCATGCGTGTCACAGGTGACCTCGCCAACGGTGGCTATCGCTACCCGATTGTCGCGAGCTGGAACCGGTTGATCGATCTCTTCATGTACCTGGTCGTCGTCCTTATTCTGCACGCGCTGGTCACGGTGCTGCGCGAGGTGGACGAGCGCGTCCGGCAGCGGACCGCCGCACTCCGGCAGGTCATCGCCGAGCGCACCCAGTTGCAGACGGAGCTCTTCGAGATCGGCCGGCGCGAGCGCGCCGCCATCGGCCACGACCTGCACGATGGACTCGGCCAGCATCTCACCGCCACGTCCATCGCGACTAACATGCTGGCCAACAGCCTCACCTCGGGCGGCCATCCGGCGGCCAAGGATGCCCGCAATGTTGCGGAAATGCTTCATGCCGCAATTGGCACCACCCGCAAGATCGCCCGTGGCCTGCTGCTGGCAGCCGTGGAGCCCGATGAGCTCCTGCCGGAGCTTGATGAGCTGGCCTCGTCGCTCGGGCAGGAATTCCCGATCACCTTCCGGTTCGTGCACCGAGGCGTCACCCGGGAGCGCCTTAGCGCGGGCGTCTCATCGCACATCTTCTACATTGCCCAGGAGGCCGCGCGCAACGCGGCGCGGCATGCCCGGGCCACCACCGTGGAAATCAGCCTTTTTGAGGATGTGCTGGGACTGCAGCTTGAGGTCTCGGACAACGGACGCGGGCTTCCTTCCCCCAATGGCCGGTCGTCGGGTATCGGCCAGCGCATCATGGCGCACAGAACCGAATTGATAGGCGGCGAGTTCAAGATCGGACCCGGGAGCGATGGCGGCACGACGGTTCGCTGCCGCGTGCCGCTGCCGCCCTTCTCGCCCGCCGTCGCCGCCGAATGAATCCAGAGCGGACACGGATCTTCCTCGTCGATGACCACCCTCTCGTGCGCGAATGGCTGGTCACGCTGCTTCGCCAGGAGCCGGATTTTGAGGTCACGGGCAACGCCGGGGACGCGGTGAAGGCCATGGATGCCATGATCTCGAACCCGCCCGCGGTGGCCATCGTGGACCTTTCGCTCAAGGCTTCCTCCGGGCTCGACCTGATCAAGGACCTGGCCGAGCGCCTGCCCAAAACGCTGATCATTGTCTACTCAATGCATGAGGAGGTCTTCTATGCCGAAAGGGCGCTGCGTGCGGGGGCCAGGGGCTTTGTGGCGAAGAGCGAGCCCACCGACCGGATCATAGAGGCCATCCGGACGGTGCGAAGGGGCGAGATCTATGCGAGCGCGCCGCTGCTGGCCCAGCTCACCGAGCGGATGATGGGGCGCTCCGAGTCGCCTCCTGGCGACAGCACGGAGGCCCTGAGCGACCGGGAGATGGAAGTGTTCCGCCGGCTTGGGAACGGTGAGACAACCCGCCAGATCGCGAGCGAGCTGCACGTCAGCATCAAGACCGTCCAGGCCTATTGCACTCGCATCAAGGGCAAGCTGCGGATCGCCACGGGCGCCGAGCTCGTCCACGATGCGGTGCGCTGGTCGGAACACCGCAAGCCGCGCTGAGGATCATGCAGCTGTCAGGCCGCGCCTCACGCCTGATATAGTCACGGGCCGACAGACACACCCGCCGCAGCCGGTGTATTCTGTCAGCCATGCTTTGCCTCGCCCCGGGCCTGAAAGCAGGCGCCTTAATTCCACGATCGTCGGACTCGGCAGCCCCTTCCCCAAGGCCCACTGCTGTCTCCTTTTGGTCGGCTTCCGCCCATGCCCATGAGGCCCGTGCCAGAGGCTGGTTCCGCCGGCGCGCCCGGTTTCTATTGCGCGCGGCCAGCCAACCCAGACTCACGCGCGCGTGGCTTGCCCGCCTCGTGCAGTCGGACGTCGCCCCGCTTTGGACGGCACGGCCGCGCCTGGCCTTGAAGCTGCAGCGTCCCTATGTCTGCTGCGCCTGGGATCCCACCACGCGCCTTGCAGCGCTGCTCAGGCACTACGAGATTCTTTGCCGGGTCTTCTCCCCCGAGGCCAGGATGGCCATCTACGGCGATGGCATCGACCTCGTCAGGATAAGCAATGCCGAGGCACGCGCCCGATGGGACCTTCGCCTGTTTTATCACGACAAGCTTGAGAGGGAGGGAGAGCTCACCCTCGCGGTCCGCGAGGTTGAGACCGGGGTCATGCTGGCCGGGCTCACATTCTGCCTCGCGCACAACGGCGGCGAGCGCATCGCCATTGTCGGGGGCTTGCAGGCCGGCGGCGATCCCCGGACCCTCGGCCTCATCCATGCCGCGACAAAGGGCCTCTGCGGCATGCGGCCCAAGGCACTCCTGCTCTGGTGCCTCCAGCAGTTGGCACAGCCATGGCGGCTCACGCAGATCCAGGCGGTGGGCAACTCCCAGCACGTCTGGCGGCACTGGCTGAAGCGGATGGAGATTGCCGCCAGCTACGATGAATTCTGGCGGGAAAGTGACGGCCGGAGGCTGCCCGGGGATGAAAGCTGGGAGCTTCCGTTGAGTTTCAATGCGCGGCCGCGCGGGGAGCTAAAGCCCAGCCGCCGCAAGACCCACGAGCGCCGCTACGCAATGCTCGACGCCCTGCGGCCCAGGCTGCTTGCGGCACTCGCGGCCCATTCGCCCGACGGGCAGGCGTTCGCCGCGCAGGCGCCGGCGCTGGGTGAATTCATTTGCCCGCCCCGGGGCTGCCCGGTGCAACCCAAGGGACCACCCCTTGGACCCCAGGACTCGCTGATCGAACGGCCCTCCGAGCTTGCCCGGGCCAACTGAGACAGAACGCTCGCCCGGGTGAATCCGGGTTTGATTCTCCGCGGTGCGGCTGCGGAGCCATTGGGGGCCAAGGACTTTCGGATCCCCCTTAGGGCGTCGTCGCCTTGGCAACCTCCACGGCAAACGCGTAATCCGGCCCAAAGAAGTTCGACCTGAAGACGACATATTTTTGGTCCGGGGTGAACATCGGATTCGGCTCGAGGCGGTAGTTGTGCTGGCCGTGGATCGCGGTCTTGGACATGTTGACAAGCCGCTCGACCTTCAGTGATCCGCCGTCGATCAGATCGGTCCCGAGCGTGTGATCGTCGGGATTGGGCACCTGATGGCAGAGTACGATCCACGGGTTGCGCGGATTGCCGTCCCCGCAGAAGTCCTTCCCGTCCGGCGAGGTGTTGTGGTGAATGGAGCCGGCATCCGGGTTCTGGTGGTACCAGGCCCGGGCCCCCGTCCTGACGTTGTAGGACGAGATGAAGCTCGAGTCGGGCACGCGGCGGGGAAACTGCAGCTGGTACCAGATGGTATCGCCGTCCGCACCCCACCATTCATGGCCCGCGATCTCCATCTTCATGATCCGCTTGTGGATCAGCTGGTTCTGGGTGCCGTCGGTCCGGATGGTCCAGATGCGATCGACCTGCTGCCAGGAGCCCTCGTGGCAATACATCAGCAGGGTCGGGTCAACCGGGGAGAACTGGAAGTGGTTCAGCCAATCGGTGCTGTGCTCGATGAGCTTGGTGATCGCACCGGTCTGCAGGTTCACTGTGAACAGGGTGTTCGGGAGCTTCGCCGCCAGGCGCATCGCCATGTTCTGCTCCTTGTTCTCCGGCTCCCCGAGGTTCTTTTGCCCCATCTTGTTCTGCTCCACCATCTTTCCCCCGTAGACGCCCGGACCGACGATATCTCCCTCGATGTAGGATCCGGCACCCAGGGTCTCGTCGGCGTTGATCGTCACAACGCTCGCTCGCCTGGGAAGATCGGCGAGCTTGCGGATCTCCCCGGTGTCGATGTTCGCCGCCCAAAGCGAAAGGTGGAATGAATCCTCGTTCTTCTTGGTAAAATAGATCGTGGGTGTCTTATGCCCCACGACGATAGCCCGGGTGATCCCGCTCGCCAGGGGCCTCGCCACGAAATCGGCCAGCCTCAGCACCATGAGGTTACCGTCCGAGGTCGCATAGACCATCTCCTTCCCGTCCGGCGTGAAGGCGTTGAAGTTGAAATAGAAGCTGTCAGAGCCGGGCTCATTGGTGATCCGGAAGACGCGGTGGCCCGTGTCCGGGTCGACCCACGACTTCGGCGGCTCTGTTCCGGAGACGGGGGCCAAGCCCGCGTCGTCGGCACGCGCAATAGCCGGAAGCGCCGCAGTGAGGATGAACGCCGAGAGGCAATGTGACAGGCTCAGCCTGGTGAATGATTTGGATGGGGTCATGGTTTTGGGAAAGCTACGAAGCCAGACGCAGATTGGCGGGGTAGGTTGTGCCCCACTTTGTCTAAAGTGCTCGAACTTTCCTCCGCCGAGGGCAAACTTTCCGCCTCGGACACGACTCTGCCATCCCGCAAAGAACCCAAAATCCCAGTGTGAGCCGAAGGTCTGGCCCCCATTGAACCCCCTATCCCGCCCCCAGCCATGAATTGCCGCACGCTTCTTCTGTTGTCAGCCCTGACCACCGTCCCGGCACTGCTGCCACCCCTCGCAGCCTCCGCCGCGGCTCCGGTAACGCTCAGCGAGGCGGACGAGGTCATCCCAACCTACCTTTCCGGGCCGCCCGATCCCAATCCCATGTTCTTCTTCGGTAGGCAGTCCCAGGGTGCGCAGGGCAACATCTATCCCTACCCGCTCTACGACAACCTGACCAACACGAAGGGCGAGAAGACCTACCACGTCGTCTACCTCGAGAACGAGTATGTGAAGATCGGCATCCTGCCGGAGATCGGAGGCCGTCTCTTCTCCGCCTTGGACAAGACCGACAACTACGACTTCATCTACCACCAGCACGTCATCAAGCCCGCGCTCATCGGGCTGATCGGCGCCTGGATCTCGGGCGGCATCGAGTGGAACATCCCGCATCACCACCGCGCCAGCACGTTCCTGCCCGTCCAGTGGACGACCGAGGAGAACGCCGACGGCAGCAGGACGATCTGGGTCGGAGAGCTGGAGGTGCGCCAGCGCATGCGCTGGGCCGTGGGCTACACGCTCCACCCGGGCAGCTCCGTGCTCGAGTGCTCCGTGCGGATCCTCAACCGGACGCCGCTGGCGAACACGATGCTCTGCTTCGCCAACGTCGCCGTGAGCGCGAACGAGAACTACCAGATCATCTTCCCGCCCTCGACGCAGTACGTGACGTACCATTTCAAGCGCGACTTCGCCGCCTGGCCGATCGCGAACTCGCGCTACAACGGCTCCGACTTCACCGGCGGCGTTGACGTGAGCTGGTACAGGAACCACTACAACGCGAACTCGATGTTCGCCTGGAACTACCAGGACGACTTCTTCGCGGGCTACGACCACGGGCGGGAGGCCGGCATCATGAGCGTCGCGGACCACCACATCGTGCCTGGCAAGAAGTTCTGGACGTGGGGCAACGGCCCGCACGGGCACCTTTGGGACCACATCCTCACCGACGACGACGGCCCCTATGTCGAGCTCATGGTCGGGGCATATTCGGACAACCAGCCCGACTACTCGTGGCTGCAGCCCTTCGAGACGCGCTCGTTCGAGATGCACTGGTACCCCTTCCGGGGCATTGGCGGGGTCAAGAACGCGAACCTAGACGCCGCCGTGAACCTGGAGGTGAAGGATGGCGTCGCGAAATTCGGCTTCAGCGCGACAAGGGACTTCCCGCAGGCGACCGCCCGCCTGGTGGCGGGCGGAAAGGTCCTGTTCGACGAGCAGATTTCCATCAATCCTGGCAAGCCCTTCACCGGCCAGGCCGCGGTGCCCGCAGGGGTGGACGAGCACGACCTGCGCGCGTCGCTTTCCACCCCCGAGCGCGAGCTGGTGGCCTATTCGCCCGTGCGGCTGAGCCCCATGGCCAGGCCGGCCGTCGTCACTCGCCCGGCCCCTCCCGGCGACATCAAGACTGACGAGGAGCTCGACCTCGCCGGCCAGCGCCTGGGCCAGTTCCACGACCCGACCACCGACCCCGTGCCCTACTGGGAGGAGGCGCTGCGGCGCGACCCGGGCGATATCGCGGCCCACAGCGCCCTCGGCCTCCTTGACCTGCGCCGAGCCCGCTTTGGGTCGGCGGAGCAGCACTTCCGATCCGCGCTTGCCCGGCTCACGGCCAAATACACAACGCCGAAGGACGCCGAGCCCTTCTACTACCTCGGGGTCGCGCTCCAGGGCCAGGGCCGGTCCGACGAGGCCTATGACGCCTTCTACAAGGCCGCCTGGAGCCAGGAGTGGAAGGCACCGGCATACCTCTCGCTCGCCGAGATTGCGTCGGCGCGCGGCGACTACGCCGCGGCGCTGGACTTTTGCGACCGTTCGCTCGACGCCAATGCGCTCGACGTGCGCGCCTACGGGCTCAAGGCCGCCATGCTGCGGCACCTCGGCCGGCCCGCGGAGGCGACCGCGGTGGTCGCGTCCGCTCGGGGCAAGACCGACCCGCTCGACGTCCGGCTGATGGCGGAGGAATGGCTGGCGACGGGAGACGGCGAAAGCACGCTCCTTGCCACCCTCAACTCCCACGTGCCAACGGCGCAGGAGGTCGCCGCGGAGTACGCCGACGCCGGCCTCTGGAAGGACGGGATTCGCGTCCTTGGGCAGTCCGTGGCCGCCGCGCCGGACGCGAAAAAGGTCTCGCCCATGGTGTACTACTATCTCGGCCACTTTGCCGAAAGGAGCGGCGACGAGGCCCAGGCCGCCGCGTACCGGCGGCTGGCAATGCAGATGCCGCCCGACTACGTGTTTCCGTTCCAGGACGAGGCCATACCCGTGCTGCGCGGTGCCATGGCTGCTGATCCCCAGGACGCGCGCGCGCCGTACTACCTCGGCAACCTGCTCTTCGACTGGCAGCCGGACGAGGCCGTGAGGCTGTGGGAGCGGTCGGCCGAGCTCGACCCAAGCTTTCCCATCACCTGGCGCAACCTTGCCCAGGCCTACTCGCACCGGCCGGGCGACGAGGCCCGCGCAAAGGCCATCGGCTATCTCGAGAAGGCCGTGGCCCTCGGCGACGGCTATCCCACGCATTTCGCGGAGCTCGACCAGCTCTACGAGGCCGCGGGAGCGCCCGCGGAGAAGCGCCTTGACCTGCTAGAGCGCCACCAGGCCGCCGTCGTCCGGAAGGACGAGGGACTCGCCAGGCTGATCGGCCTGAAGACATTCGCGGGCAAGCCGGACGAGGCCATTTCCCTCCTGCAGGGCCGCACGTTCAGCATCTGGGAGGGCGGGACGGCCTTCAGCACGGCCGACGCCTGGACGGACGCCCACGTGGTGCGCGGCCTGCGACGGCTGGCAGGCAGGCAGTACGATGGGGCTCATTCCGATTTTCAGGATGCGCTGAAATACCCGGAGAACCTGCGGGCCAACGTGCGCGGTGGGGAGAGTCCGCGCCAGGCGGAGATTTCCTACTGGATCGCCTGCGTTGAGGATGCGATGGGGCAACACGACCAGGCGCGCCAGTCCTGGCAGCAGCTCGCGAGCGGCGACGACGACCCGGTGGCGGCATCATTGAAGAGCGGCGGGGGGCGCGGCATTGCCAGTCCCCTGTCGACGCGAGGCACTTGGCGCTACTATCAGGGACTCGCGTGGCGCCGGCTGGGCCGGAACGACCGGGCAGAGCCCATCTTCCATGACCTGATCGCGTCGGCCACATCTGAGCCGCTGCAATCGGCCGCCTCGGGCGACCCCGAGGCCGCTTCAAGTCACCAGACGCAGGCAAGTCGCGACGCCGCGGTCCATTACATTGCCGGCCTCGGCTACGCAGGACTCGGCGACAAGGAGAAGGCCCGCACCGAGCTGGACGCCTCGCTCACCGCCGTTCCCGCCCATCTCGGAGCCAAGATCGCGCTTGGGCTCCTTTGAGCTGATCCGAGGCCACGGAAGGCGCGGACCGCAGGGCCTTCAAAGAGGCTCCCCGCTTGCCTTGGTCCCGCAAAGCGACACATCGATCCCCAATTCGTCGGCAAGGGCGGCCTTCGCATACAAGGCGAGGTCGGCCTCCCTGGCGGAATTCGCGTACGCCACCTGGATGTGGTTGGCCTTGTGCCGGGCCATCATCTGGTCGCGGGAGATTCCGTAGGTGACCGCATGCATGATCGGCCACTGGAATGTCGTCTCGTTCCAGCGCCTCTCGGTCTCGGCCTTGGGCAAAGCGATCGCCTTGGCGCGGCCCAGATCCATCCTGAGCCTGCCCTTCTCGATAAACACTCGGCTCCAGACAATCTCCCCCGGTCTTGCCACCCCCCGGAGGGTGGCCCCGCCAAGGCGGAAATACATCGGTGGCTGCCGGTGCGAGTCGCTCCCGGCCCAGCCCCCGACATGGTGCGCCGGCGGGGCGCTGCCGGAAATGAGAAACACCCAGACATACTCGTCGGTCGTTCCCGACCTGTCCCAGTCTCCCCAGCGAAGGTCGTGGAGCGTCGTCTCGACCGGCTGGCCGAGCGCCGTGTGGACGCGCTTCGTGAATATGGCGTCGAGTCCCGAGCATTCATCAACCTCGTTGAAGTGGGGAATCGGCTCGCCCGGGCGTATGATGCGGCCGCGGTCGTCCTTCACGGGCGGCCGATCGCTGTTGTTGAGCGTCCCCTCGACGAGATCCGACGCGGGCAGGAGGTCCTTGAGGCCCTGCTGGTATTGGATGCCGATGGATTCGCACCCGAATTCCTCGGCTATCCGGACTGCGGCGATGTACATCTTGCACTGCCAGAGCACCTGGCGGCGGGTCAAGTCGGTCTCCTCATTCGGCCCGAAGTGGAACCGGAGCCCCTTCCCCTTGAACCAGTTGAAGACACCGCGCGCCTCGGCTTCGGAAACCTGCGTGGTCGCATAATAAAGGGCCGATTGCGACAGGCGCTCCTTGTAGACCCCGACCGGGAAAAGAAGCTCGTCGGGGATGATGGCGTTGTACATGCCCATGCATCCCTCGTCGAAAATGCCAAGGATGGCCTTTCGGCCGCGAAGATCCGCGGCAATCCTGTTCGCGACCACCCTTGCCCTCTTGGGGAGCGCGGCCCGGGCGAGAGCCCTCACATGCGGGGTCCGGTGCCGGACGATGCCGTTCTTCAGCCACATGGCCAGCCCCGCCAGGAACGCCTCATCGTCAAATGTCTCGCTCCATAGCGTCGAGTACGCGACGCCGGCCTTGGTGAGGGAACCGTTGAGGTTGAGCATCCCCACCAGGCCGGGCCAGGTTCCGGACCAATTTGCAACCGTCAGGATGGGCCCCCGATGGGAGATCAGGCCGTGCAGGATGTTCTGGGAGTACTGCCAGACGCTCTCGGCGACAATGAGGGGCTTGTCGGGGTCAATTCCCGCGAACACCGCCATGCCCTCCTTCTGCGAGCAGATGAACCCGTGCTTTCGGTCCCTCCTATAGGGGTGGGCCCGGGCGACGTTCCAGCCAAGGAGCGCCATCGCCCCCGTGAGGCGGGCTTCCATTGCGGCCTGCGCCGGCCAGCATTTTTGATTGGCCGACTCGCGAAGGTCGCCGTTGGAGACAAGCAGGGCCGTGTGGTGATTGTTGCGCGCAGTCATGGTCTATGGAGTCTGGCAATGCCCGCCGTACCGCGGGATCGCCCCGCTAACGGAACACGGTTGGTAGCCGACCTTCTACGACTCATCGGCGGAAGGTGGCGAGTTTCTTCACGGCCCGGGAACGCAATCAGCCGGCAGGCTGTGTTGCCCGCATTCGCCGGCGCCTCCAGGTTCGACAGCCGCGCGGCGCGCAGATCCCACACGCGACTGAAATTCCGGCGTGGGAGACCTTGTGGAGCCGGCGGCTGCAAGCCGCAATCAGCCCGGGATTTAAGCAGGGAGAGGCGCCTTCCGCCGTTTGCCACCCTACGCACAAGGGCAGGGGCATGGTGGGGTATTACCCCATCGACTCCAAATGCCCGGAGTGAGATATTGTCCGCGTGGAGGGCTCGGCATTTGGGCCCGCAGCGTCTAGATTTCGGACTGCAAGACGACGCTAATCACAACGAGCAATCGACACATTCTTGAAGAAAAAGATCAACACGCTGCTACGCCATTATAAGGCGGAGCTGAACAACCACCTGATCCGCCGATCGCGGAAGTCCCAGCTTCGAGCAGAAACGGTGGGACGAAGGGCGATTTCAGAGGGCCTGGAAACGCTTGATCTCGCCAGTATCCACGGGCAGGCGCTCAGGGATCTTATCCCGGCCTACCCAACGGTGGCCGCCATGGCCAGCACGACGAAGAAGGCGGGTGTGTTCTTCCTCGATGTGCTCGCCCCGATTGAGAAGACGCACCGCTCGATGACGGAGAATGTCGTCAAATTGAGGCAGGCGGTTAAATCACTTGAGCTGCGCACGTCCGAGCTTACCGCCTCCAACAAGAACCTGAAGAAGGAGGTGATTCAGCGGAAATCCGCGGAGGAATCCCTGAGGAAAAGCGAGCTGCATCACCGCCTGCTATTGAAGGAGTCCCGCCAGATGCAGCTCAGACTGCGGCGGCTGTCGCACCAGGTGCTCTCGGCACAGGAGGAGGAGCGCAAGGAGATCAGCCGCGAGCTCCACGATGAGATCGTCCAGACACTCACGGGAATCAACGTCCAGCTTGCCAGCCTGAAGGTCGAGTCGGGCGTCAGCAAAGAGAAATTCACGAAGCACATCAACTACACGCAGCGCCTGGTTGAGAAGTCAGTCGACATTGTCCACCAGTTTGCCCGCGACCTGCGCCCCACCCTCCTTGACGACCTTGGGCTCATACCCGCGCTGCAGGCCTACCTGAAGGGATACACGGAGCGCACGGGGATGCATGTCCAATTCACGGTCTTTGCCGGAGTCGAAAAACTGAGCAATGACAAGAGGACGGTGCTTTTCCGCGTGGCCCAGGCTGCCCTGGTCAACACTGCCCAGCACGCCAAGGCCACAAGCGTGAGCCTGCATATAAGGGACATGCCCCAAACGGTGCTCATGGAGATCCATGACGATGGAAGATCCTTCGACGTGGCGCATGTGCTGGATTCCACAAGAAACAGGCGGCTCGGCCTTATCGGCATGCGCGAGCGCGTCGAGATGGTCGGTGGCGTCTTCGAGGTCACCTCCACGCCCGGCAAGGGCACCACCATTTCCGCAAGTATTCCCTTCAAAAGAATCAAAGGTGAATGAACCCATGAAGCCCATAAGAGTCCTGCTAGCCGATGACCACACAATCGTCCGGGAGGGCCTCCGCGCCCTGCTGCTCGCCGACGGGGAGATCGACGTCGTCGCCGAGGCCCGCGATGGACGCGAATCCGTGATTCTCACAAAGGAGCACCGTCCCGATGTGGTCGTCATGGACATTGCCATGCCGCTTCTAAACGGCCTGGAAGCAACGCGCCAGATCCTCAGCGCATTCCCGAAGATCAAGGTGCTCATTCTTTCCGCGCATAGCGACGACGCCTACATCGACAGGGTCATCGCGGTGGGCGCCGTTGGATTCCTCATCAAGCAGACCTCCGCGCAGATTCTCGCCAAGGCGATCCATGAGGTGATGTCTGGAAAGGCCTTTTACAGCCCGCAGGTCTCAAAGCGCCTGCGCGACCATTACGGGAAGGCCGAAACGGCGGGCGGGCTGATGATAAAGAAGGCCACCGGCCTGACATCCCGCGAGTTGGAGGTCATCCAGCTGGTCGCGGAGGGCCATGCCAACAAGCAGGTCGCCGCCGACTTGAATATCAGCATCAAGACCGTGGAAAAGCACAGGCAGCATCTGATGGACAAGCTGAACATCCACGACACCGCAGGGCTGACCCGCTACGCGATAGCGCAGGGCATCATCGAGAGCAGCGTCCAGGTCACGATAGTCTGAGGCGGCCCGCCTCAGGCGCAGGCGGCCTCGATGCGGCCTCCGGAGCGGAGGGACTCAAACCAGTCGAGGGGTGAGCCGCCCGGCGCAACCTCGGGATACGACTGGGAGAGAAGCTCGCGCAGGTTCTCCCTGGCGCGCCCGATTCGGCTCTTCACTGTGCCGATGCTGATCCCGAGCGACTGGGCGATCTCATCGTAGGACTGATTCAACCCATTCCGCAGCATGAGGATCTCGCGCTGGCGCGTGCCCAGCCTTTCCATGCAGGACACGACCAGCTCGGAGAATTCACCGGCTGTCGCCTCGCGGGCGGGACTCGGGGCATCGCTAGCGATCATGTCGGAAAAGGACGCCTGGTTGTCGTCGCTGAACGGGCGGTCGAGCGAAAGCATGGCATGGCGCCGCCGGCAGTAATAGTACTTGTAACGGTTGCGCGACAGATTGAAGGCGATGCGGTGCAGCCATGTCGCGAGTGACGAGTCCCCCCGAAAGCGCGCAAGTCCGCGGTGGGCGCGAATGAAGGTGTCCTGGGCAATCTCGTCGGCGTCGGCATGATTGCGAAGGTGGCCCAGGGCGATTGAGACGATCTTCCCGCGATAGCGGGTGACTATCTCGACAAACGCGGCTTCGTCGCCCGCGTTGAAGCGCCGCACGAGCTCCGCATCATGCGCGGCCTCGCGGGTGGAGGTGGCCGCGCGACCGTTGGGATCGGTCGCAGCGCGCCTGAATGGGGAGTGGGCACCCAGCTTTGAAGTGATTGCTACCATGGAGGCTGGAGGCTACTCCTGCGCCGCCCGTTGTGGAATGGGGTGTAGTGCTAGCGGGCATTTTCGCCGGGGTTCCGGAGCGATGCCCTGAACACCCCATAGCGACCTCGGGCGCCGTAAGGTACTCTGTGCCCATGACGGCGTATCATACCCCGACAGCCCCGCTCGCCCAAGGCGCGTGCAAGAGAGCCGCGCGCGGCGACCGTAGGGTCGGGGGAACCGATTTCTGATCCGCACCGGGCGGCATTCCAGCTGTCTGTATCCCAGCTGATGCGATTTTCTCCCAAAACAACACAATAAATGAAAACACACATACGCATTGCATTCCTACTCGCCGCGGCCCTTCCGGTCGCGTTGTTCGCCTCGTCATCCACCGACAGCAAGATTGAGGACGCCGCAAAGGCCTCCTATAACTACCGCACGGTCCTCGCCGACCAGGTGAGCGTCAAGGTGAGCGACGGAGTCGTCACTCTTACCGGCACCGTGCAGGACAGGGACGACAGGGCTCTCGCAGAGGACACCGTGAACAACCTTCCCGGCGTCGTCAGCGTCGACAATCAGATCGTTGTGAAGACCGACATCCCGGAGCACTCCGATGGCTGGATCGCCCTTAAGGTC
>DATNLV010000488.1:0-4731 GCA_035602665.1 Bryobacteraceae bacterium
TCCCACGGACCGGGCTTGGAGGGCTTGGGAGTGATGCGCTCCAGGTACGTTTTGAAATCCTTGTCGGCGGGCGTGGGCACTTTGAGGTAGCCGGGGAGCAGGTCGAAGATTCCCGCCATGTCGGTGGCGCCCTGAATGTTGGAGTGGCCGCGCAGCGCATTCACCCCGCCGCCGGCGCGTCCCACGTTGCCCAGCAGAAGCTGCAGGATCGCCGCGCCTCGTATGGTCTGCGTTCCGGAACTGTGCTGCGTCCAGCCGACCGCGTAAATAATCGTGCCGGCCTTTTTCATGTCTCCGTCTTTGCGGATGGAGGTGAACAGGTCCGCGGTCTTCAGGAATTGTTCCTTGGGAACGCCCGTGATGCGTTCCACCATCTCCGGCGTGTAGCGCGAGTAGTGCCGCTTGAGTAACTGGAAAACGCATCGCAGGTTCTCGAGAGTCAGGTCGAAGGCCGGCGCGGCGGGCATCGCGTTCGGTTTATCGCTCGGGCCCTCGTAATTCCAAGTGGCTTTGTCGTAGGTGTGCGACGTGCTGTCGAATCCGGAGAACAAGCCGTCCTCCGGCAGCTTGAAACCGTCTTTGACGATGAAAGCGGCGTTGGTGTAGTGGATCAGGTAATCGCGCGCGACGCGGTTGTTTTCGATCGCATAGTTGATCAGCCCGCCCAGAAACGCGATATCGGAGCCCACGCGAAGCTGCACGAACTGATCGGCCACCGCCGCGGTGCGCGTGAAACGCGGGTCCACCACAATCATCTTGGCGTTGCGCTGCCGCTTGGCCTCCACCGCCCACTTGAAACCGCAAGGGTGGTTCTCCGCCGGATTGCCACCCATGATCAACATCATGTCGGTGTTCTTGATGTCGATCCAGCCATTTGTCATCGCACCGCGACCGAACGTGGGCCCCAAACTGGAGACCGTGGGGCCGTGTCAAACGCGAGCCTGGTTTTCCAGGTAGCAGACCCCCAGGCTGCGCATGGTTTTCACCACCAGGTAGTTGAACTCGTTCGTATCGGTGCAGCCGCCGTTCCAGGCGATCCCTTCGCAGCGGTTGACGGTGTTCGCCTGCGCGTCTTTCTCGACGAACGTTTCGTCGCGCGTCTTCTTCACCAGGCGCGCGATTTCGTCAATCGCGGTATCCCAGGAGATATCTTCCCAATGGTCCGACCCCGGCCGTCGCACCTGCGGCTTCAGCAGCCGCCGGTCGTTCGCGATGTCCTGCTGCAGGGAACTGCCCTTGGGACACAGCGTGCCGCGATTGATCGGATGATCCGGATCGCCTTCCACGTGCACCACCGCCGGCGTGACATTCTTTGCCCGGTCACCGATCGTGTGGATGATCACGCCGCAACTGACCGCGCAATACGGGCACGTGGAACGGGTCTCTGTGGTGCGGGAAATTTTCAGCTCACGCGATTGCGCATAGGCCGGCGCAAGATCGAAGCCGAGAACGGACACCAATCCGCCGCCGGCGGCGGCTTTCAGGAAGGTCCTCCGAGTAGGCGTCATTCGCCACCCCCCCTTTGGAAAAGTACCTGGAGCCATTAAATACCTTGACGGACGATGGTGTCAACAAGCGCCGGTTTGACACCCGTTGTACCGTGATCAGTATGGGGCGCGGCGCGGAGTTGGGGATCGCGATCGAAGTCTTGGAGCTCTACATCTCACCGGCACACAACTTCAAAGGGCACCATGGACGGCCGCCCGGCGAGGAGCCCGCCATCCGGCTGGAGTCCATCGAGTGCGTGGCCGGCGCCGGCATCCGCGGCGACCGCTATTTCCATCACGAGGACGACTACCAAGGCCAGATCACTTTTTTTGGATGGGAGGTTTACGAAGACCTCTGCCGCCGTCTGGGCATCCACGACAAGCACGCCGGAGTGTTTCGTCGCAACGTGATCACACGCGGAGTCGATTTGAACGGCCTGGTTGGGCGCGAGTTCACCCTTCAGGGCATCCGCTTCAGCGGCGCGGCCGAGTGCAGCCCCTGTTACTGGATGAACGCCGCGTTTGGCCCTGGAGCGGAAGAAGCCATGCGCGGCCGGGGCGGCCTGCGAGCACGCATTCTGACGGACGGCGTTCTGCGGTGCGATGGTTCCGTCAGCCGGCCAGACGCCGCCAATCCTCCAGGTCGTTGATGTTGGTTGCCAGATTCGGGTCGGCCGGCTCCCACAGCCGGACTTTCCATCCTGCATAAAGCTCGAAGACCTTCAGCCTTCCTTCGCCGAGCGCTTGCTGAACGTCCGCCAGGCAACGCCGATGATAGACGGCACACAGCGGCTCTGCGCCGTCGGGTCCGCCTGCCGTGGCGCAGACGTCAGCGTCCCACGCCGCCGCGCTCGCGATGAGCCCGCGCAGATCGGCCACGTTCAAATGAGGCATGTCACAAGCGACGATCAGGTTCAGGTCGGCCTCTGAGTGTCCGAGCGCGGCCTCGATCCCGCTCAAAGGACCAAGGCCCGCGTGCGCCTCCGCGATTGCCTCGAGCCCGAGATCGGCGTAGCGCTCCGGCGCCCCCACCAGCGTGACCGAGCCCGCCGCCTCGCGCACCTGCCCGGCAACCCATTCGATCAGCGTCCTCCCGCGAAACGGCAGTCGAGCCTTATCCCGACCCATCCTCGAGCTGCCTCCGCCGGTGAGCACAAAGCCGCGGGCCGCCGCGTTCACTTCCGTCATCGATTCATTAGGGAACGAGGCCGGGCGGCAATGCAACCGCCCATCAAGAGCAGTACAAGCCGTTGTGTTGTACTGAACGTGATGCGAACGCGCTTGAGATCCGCGGGTCAAGGAGGTCACCATCGACCCCTCAGTCGAAATTCGCAGGTGGGAAGCCAAAGACTGGCCGGCCTCCTCGCGATCGGTTGATGCCTCGGCCGCGGGGAACCTCCGCGAGTGGCGTGCGACCCGGATGGGCGAACCGCTGTCCGCGCGACGGGATCCCCTCCGGCGGCGCGTGTTCCCGCGTCTCGGTGAGCCCGCAAGGGCCGCACCGGTGTCGACCGTCACAGCATTACCTGGCGCGCCAACCCTATCCGAGAGCAGCGGCCCCAACCTCATGGTGGCGGCCGCCGCACCCCTAACAGGTGGCCACCTTGGCCACCTAGCAATTCTCCAGGGCGACCGTAGAGTTCGGCCAAGCTTGGAAAGGCCGGTAGTCTGGTCACTGCCTGGGTCTTGGGCAATTTTGGGTAATGCGCGACGGTAGGTTCCACCGTTCGCGCAGGCCCTCTGCCAGGCTGCGGCGGATGACCGTCTTCCCGCTGACCGACAGACGCCGCGCCAGCTCGCTCATGCGAAATAGCCGCGGAATCCGGGGCTCGACGGCACCGAGCGGATCATGCTGCGTCGAGCTTTCCTTTCAACTCCTCGCGAATCGCGCGCCGAACCATGGCCTCGAGGCAAGAGGCTGGACACAGCCGAAGTGCCTGCGCGATTCGAGGCGCCCACGTCCCACCAGGTCGCAACTGCAACCGCGCCATGAAGCGGGAATGAAATCGCGTCCGCGCGACAATTCAGAGAAACAGATCTGCCTTTGCGAAATGGATTTGACTGGAGTAGACTAAGCCGAGCCTGCTCCTATGAAACCGATGGAACTCCGTGGATTCGCTCTGAAATCTCTCCCCCTGGTGCTCGCTTCTGTCGCTGCCCTTTCGACGATCACGGCACTCGGCCAGAC
This sequence comes from Bryobacteraceae bacterium, assembly GCA_035602665.1. GTDB lineage: Bacteria > Acidobacteriota > Terriglobia > Bryobacterales > Bryobacteraceae > DASWZN01. Next base: position 3,676 of record DATNLV010000488.1, read on the forward strand.
CGTGCCGGGATCCGGATCGCCTGCCGCCGTTGTGAAGATCGATCCGCGCGTGACGCAGCGAGCGGAATCGGAAGAAAGGGTTCCCGTTTTCATCGTCCTGGAGCATCAGCCGCAGGCGGAGATCTTCGCGCAAGCGGAGTCCGCCAATGCTCTGTCGCAGACCATTGCGGAGTCCGAGGTTCGGCGCCTGGCCGCCAACGGCCTGCCCGATCCGGACAGTCACCGCAAAGCCCAGGCGGCCGTGGACGCCGTCATTCTCGAAACCCGGCAGCGCGCCTTTGAGGCCATCGACAGAGAAGTACGCCCAGAGCAGGATGCCATGGCGAGCAGGCTAGCGGGTTGGGGAGCGACCCGCATCGGACGCTACAAGGGCGTCAACATGCTGACCGCCGAAGTGCCGGGATCGGCGCTCGCCCAACTGGAGGCCGATCCATCGATCGCGCGGGTTTTCCCGGTCGAAATGCAGAGCGCACAACTCGCGACCAGCGTTCCCGCGCTGGGCGCGCCGGCGTTCTGGTCGCAGGGTTACACCGGGCAGGGGCAGTCCGTGGGCGTGCTCGACACGGGCGTAAGGACGGATCACCCGGCGTTCGCGGGGACAACGATCATCAGCCAAGTGTTTCTCGACAATGCCGCGAAAAGCAGCTGCTTCGGGGACTATAGCGGTGCTATGGACTCAGTCGGCCACGGGACCCACGTGGCCGGAATCGTGATGAGCGAGGGATCAAACGGCTGGATGGACTACCAGGGCGTGGCTAAAGGGATCAGTGCTTTGTACAACCTGAAGGTCGGGTTCAAAGTGCTGGCGTCGTGCGGCGGCGACGCCCAGTCGGATCAGCGCGACGTGCTGGCGGCAGTCGATTGGACTATCGGCAACACGCCCTTGAAGATTCTGAACTACAGCTTCGGGTCGCCAGTGACAACCGACGATGACGGCTTCTCACAAGCGCTTGACAACTACGCCGATCTGTATGGACTGACCATGGTGATTGCGGCGGGCAACATGGGGCCGGACCTATCGACCGTGACCAGCCCCGGTATTGCGTTCAACGCGAT